>JALHTP010000217.1 GCA_022865725.1 Methyloceanibacter sp.
ATGAGCTCGGCGAGCTTGTTCTCGAAGCCCTCACCCTTCTCGTTGGAGAACGGCATGTTGTTGGGATCGGCACAGACGCGCAAGGAAGCCCCGCCCACCGGCTGAGCGTCAGCGCTGCCGGCGCCGAGCAGCGCGGCAAGGCCAACACAGGCTGCGGTCATGCTCACCGACCGGGCCGGTCTCCGCAGCAGGCTCATTATCGCCGCTCGACCACGCAAAACTCGCCTTTCTTCCGTCCTCAAGGAGGGCCCATACCATAGCACAGGCCTCAGGGGAGACCCCGGCCGCTCCAGAAATATGGAGATTGAAGGAAAACGCCGCCAGCTTACCGCAACATTAAAGTTAGCTGACATGGCGCGGCGCCGGGCTTTGGACTTCGGGCTTCGGAAGGCAACCGGCAGCGTGGGCCGTCCTAAGCGGACCTTAGTCTTGCTAAACGGCCGTCAGTCTTGCGCCTCGCATTTGTCGATGTTGTCCGCCCGCTCGGTTCCTGTCGGATAATAGGCCCCGGTCGGCTCGGCGCCGAACGCCACCATCGCTTCCCGCGCCGACACGATACTGTCGGCCTCGTGCTTGGTTTTCAGCATCCTGACCGCGCAGCAATCGGCATCGAGCTCCATCTGCTTCAGGGCCGGCGCGATATAGAAGAAGGGCTGGGGCCCCACATGGCCGAGCCCATCATGATAGCGCCGCACATGGCCGAGCGTATGGTGGCAGCATTCATGCGCCATGAGGAACCGGCCGTAAGACGGCTGATCGGCCAGCGTCATGGCGCTCACCACGATCACGGGCTTGCCGTTCGAGTCGAGCATCGACATCGCCTGCTCGGGCACCTCGCGCAGCGTATAGGTGGTGACATCGCAGTAGGGATTGTCGGCCTTCGGCAGCCACATCTTGCCCGCTTGCGAGCTGCCGCAAAACAGCCCGAGACCTGCTATAGCCGCTACGAAGATCGGAAGACGCATGAGCCGTCCGCCATGATTCCCTTTCCTTGCAAAGAGTAACCTCATAGCCGGCACGCCCAAAGGGTTTTGTGTATCTGGAGCATGACCCCCATATTATGCCACAGCGCTCCCGGCGGGGATTAACACTACGGCAAAATGGCCGATAACTCAGTCTAGCCGGAGACCCGGGCCGCCGGGAATAGGGTGCAAGACACATGGATGTGAAGAGCGACACCGACAAGGTCTGCATCATCGGCGCCGGATCGTCGGGGCTCGCCGCCGCCAAGACTTTCGCCGAGCGCGGCATCCCCTTCGATTGTCTGGAGCGGGAGCACGATATCGGCGGCTTGTGGAACGAGGCGACCGACACCGGCGTCGTCTACGACACCACCTATCTCGTCTCGTCGAGGAAATATACCGGCTTCGAGGATTACCCCATCCCCGAGGAATATCCGACCTATCCCTCGCATCGGGAGACGCTGGCTTACCTGCGCGCCTACGCGATCAATTTCGGCATCCTCGACAAAATCGAGTTAAACGCGACGGTCGAGCGCGCCGAGCGGGCGCAAGACGGTTGGCGCGTCCAGGTCGCCGGCGAAGAGCGCCCGCGCTTCTATCGCGCCCTCGTCATCGCCAACGGCCATCATCATGTGCCGCGCGTGCCGGACATCCCCGGCACCTTCACCGGCGAGATCCTGCATTCGCGCGACTATCGCACCGTCAAGCAGCTCGCCGACAAGCGGGTCGTCGTGGTCGGCTCCGGCAACTCGGCCTGCGACATCGTGGTCGACGCCACGAGCGTGTCGCAGCGGATTTATCAGAGCATGCGCCGCGGCACCTATTTCGTGCCGAAATTCATGTTCGGCCGCCCGATGGATGGCATCATCAATTTCTGCGAGAAGATCCCGATGCCGCGGGGCTTGCGCAATATCCTCTATACGCATTGGCACAGGCTCATGGTGGGCAAGAACGCGCGCTATGGCCTGCCCGAGCCCGAGCATCGCATCATGGACACCCATCCCACCATGACCACGGTGCTGCCGCAGCTCGCCGCCCATGGCCGCATCGGCGTGAAACCCGACATCACCGAGTTCTCCGGCAACAAGGTGCGCTTCAGCGACGGGAGCGAGGTCGAGGCCGATCTCATCGTGTACGCGACCGGTTACGAGATCTCCATTCCCTTCCTCGACAACGGCCTCATCTTCGGCCCCGACCGCCGTCCTCTGCTCTATCTCAACGTTTTTCACCCCGAGCATGACGATCTTTTCGCCGTGGGCCTCATCCAGGCCAATGGCAGCATCTGGCGCCTGGCCGATTATCAATCGCAGCTCGTCGCGAGCTATCTCGTCGCGCTGGCCGAGCGGCATGAGCGGGCGACCTGGTTTCGCAGTCTCAAGACGCAAGGTCATCAGAGCATGGTGCATGGCTCATACGTGCAGAGCGACCGGCACCGGCTCGAGGCCAATTACTATGCGTATCGGCGCCTGCTGAAACGGCATCTGCGCCGCTTCGGTCCCATGGCGACGGCCGCGCTGAAATCGGGGCGGCTTTTCAGAACCTCATCGAGCTCAAGCAAGGCGCCGGCAAGGACTGTCTCCACGTCCGCGCCTTGAGCCGGCTTCTCGTTGACTATGTCCCCCCCGGGACTAGACTGAAACACCGGGGCCCAAAGTGCCGGGTTTGGCACGCCTGCAAGACGAGGATGGAGGCGTCCATGTCCAAGCATCTCGCCGCCTATGTCGTTGCGCTTGTCGTGCTCGCGGGCACGCTCGCTCCTGCCCATGCCGAGAAGCGCGTGGCGCTTGTCATCGGCAATTCCACCTATCAGCATACCGCGCAGCTCAAGAACCCCAGCAACGATGCGACCGACATGGCCGCGAAGCTCCGGCAGCTCGGCTTCGAGGTGATCGACGGCACCAATCTCTCCAAGGCGGAGATGGAGCAGCGCATCAGGTCCTTCTCCACCAAGCTCGACGGCGCCGATGTCGGCCTCTTCTTCTATTCCGGCCACGGGTTTCAGGTCGACGGCAAGAACTTCCTCGCCCCCATCGACGCGAGACTCAAATCCGACGCCGATGTCGATTTCGAAGCGGCCGAGCTCGACCTCGTTCTGAAGCAGATGGAGCGCAACAGCAGGGTCTCGATCGTGTTCCTCGACGCCTGCCGCGACAATCCGCTGGCGACCAATCTCACCATCGCCAGCCGCTCGCTACAGGTCGGCCGCGGACTTGCCCAGGTCGAGAAGGCCGTCGGCATGATGATCGCTTTCGCCACCCAGCCCGGTAACGTCGCCCTCGATGGCGAGGGCCGCAACAGCCCCTTCACCACTGCCTTGCTCGGTCACATCGACCAGGAAGGGACGACCATCAACGATCTGATGGTCGAAGTGCGCAAGGATGTGCTGGCGTCAACCGCCGGCAAGCAGGTGCCCTGGGAGAATTCCTCCCTCACCGGACAGTTCTTTTTCAAGCCGGCCGCACCCAAATCGACGTCCGAGCAGTCGGTCAAGACCGCAGCGCAGATCGCCGCACTTCGCGAGGATATCGGACGCCTCCAAACAAGCCAGGGCGCGCTCGTCCAGGCGCAGCAGGAGCAACTCGAGATCCTGAAGCAGAAGCTGCACGAGGAAACCAAGAAGGCCGTGAGCCCGCCTGGGGCCACCGAGACGGCAACCAGCCGTGTCATCGCGGTCGAGCCCTCGGCGCCGGACAAGGCAGCAGTTGAGACGCCGCCGCCCAGCAATGGGGACGCCGCTGCTGCGAGCGCCTCCGCCGAAACGGCAAAAATCGCCGCGGTGGACACTACGAGCGTCGAGCAATCGCCGGAAGCCAAACAGAGCCCCGAGCTTCCGCCCGGCGTCGACCTCGCGGCGCTGAGCCGGGACATCCAGACGAAGCTCAAGGAATTTGGCTGCTATGGCGGCGAGATCGACTCCTCATGGGGAAGTGGCACCAGCGGCGGCGTCGAGCGTTTCAACAAGCTCGCCAGTCTCGACCTGGATGAAGATGACCCCGCGCAGGCGACGCTCGACGCGCTCAAGGCTTGGAACGGAGCGCACTGCCCGGTCGAGGAGATTGCCCGTGAAGAGCCGGGGCCTTCCGCTCCTCCTTACGTCAAGAAAGCGCACCCCCGCGTGAAGCAGGTCGGGAAGGGCCCGAGATATATCCCGCCGCGGGTCTATCGGGCGCCGCCTGATCAGGGTCAGGGCGACTTCGAGACCGACGCCGTTCACAAAAATCTCCGGCCGGCCCGCTAGGGCTCGGCCTTGGCCTAAGAGCCGATCCGAGAAGTTGTTGAGTCGGAGGAATCAGTTGTGATTCCTTGGTGGGCGCATGATTCGCAAGAGGAGCGCCCGATGTGGAAGCCTGAGCACCGCCGCGCCGCTGAACGTAGCGGCCTTCGTTATCCGAGCGATCTGAGCGACGCCGAATGGGCGATTGTGGAGCCGATGATTCCGCCGGCCAGGCGCGGCGGGCGCAAGCGCTCTGTGAACGTGCGCGAGGTGTTGAACGGGATCTTCTACGTGCTGTGGACCGGCTGCCAGTGGAAGGCATTGCCGAAGGACCTACCGCCGAAGAGCACGGTGCATGACTATCTTGAACTGTGGAATTGGGACGGGACATTGGAGCGCATCCATCACGCGCTCTATGTCGGGCTGCGCGAACGAGACGGCCGCGAAGCGAGCCCGACGACGGCGATCATCGATAGCCAGAGCGCCAAGGGAGCACAAAAAGGGGGGCTTTGCTCGATCCTTCAGGCTACGCCGCGGGCAAGAAGGTCAAGGGTCGCAAGCGACACATCCTGGTCGACACGCTCGGTCTCTTGTTGAGCGTCGTGGTACATCCCGCCAACATCCAAGATCGCGATGGTGCCTACGAGGTGCTGCGCCAAGCGCGCCGGCTATTCCCCTTTATCGAGCGCATCTTCGCCGACGGCGGCTACCGTGGCGAGAAGATGGCCCTCGTCGTCGCACGCACGGGAAGCTGGAAATTGGAGATCGTGAAACGAAGCGATGTCGCCAACGGCTTCGAGGTGCTGCCCAAGCGCTGGATCGTCGAGCGCACCTTCGCCTGGATCAGCCGCTGTCGGCGTCTCACCCGGGACTTCGAGCGCTACGCGCGAACCACTATCGCCTTCATCCGTCTCGCCATGATCCGCATCATGCTCCGACGGCTCGTTGTAAATCCCTCGTCATGAATCTAAACTTCGCGGATGGGCTCTTAGGCGGCGCAGATTTGGTTCAAGGGGCGAGGTGACAGGGAACACTTCATCGCTAACTGCATAGCCGATCTTACTCCCATACCGCCAGCGAAGCGCAGATACAAAAATACCCGCTAGGGACGGGTAAGGCGCTCATCCGCCGTCATTCGGCGAAAGCTGGGCGATTCGAATCGAACACTCAACATGTATGCAATCGCTGATGCAGCGGTGGAAAATTCGGGTATTGGCAGCACCAAGCGGAGCCACCCAAGCCCCGGCGCATCTTGAAGCCGGAAGGATGAAAACGATGTTGCTCCCCAGATGCTCCCCGTGGCAATTTCTTGGAGAGCAAGATTTCCTCTAAGTGCTTGATTTAGGATGGTGGAGCCAGGCGGGATCGAACCGCCGACCTCGTGAATGCCATTCACGCGCTCTCCCAACTGAGCTATGGCCCCATCGTTCAGAAATCTTCAAGCCGAAAGCCGAAATTGGAAACGGCGCGGCTTGATTTTCTGGCACCTGACTTAGGCTGGCGATCTCGCAGGTTCAAGGAAAATGCGTTTCGCGTGAGCCGGGCGACGGGTCCCGCCCGGCGTCCGGCTTTTGGCTTCTGACGTCCGAACCTCAGGTCTCTTCGCCCGGCGTCCCGACAATGCCGGAGACGTCGGCCTCGCCTTCCTCTTCCTCTTCCAGGAAGGCGTTCTCGTCGTCGGCTGCCGGAATCACCGGCGCGTCGTCGCCGAGATCGACGATCTCCTCGTCCTCCTCGATGGCCGGCTCGGCCCCGGCCTCTTCGACTTCTTCCAAGCTGATGATTTCGGGGGTTTCGAGCACGGGCGCTTCAACCTCGGGCTCGACCACCACTTTCCTCACCTCAACCGGCTGAGCGCGTTCGCTGCGGCGCGAGGGCGGCGGCGGAACCTGATAGACGGCCTGACAGACGGGACACGTGATCGGCGTCCGGCTCAAGTCGTAAAACCGCGCCCCACAGCTCGCGCAAACGCGCTTGGTTCCCCGTGCGGGTTTCGACATTGACACTCCTCGATGCTGGTCTTGATTTGCTTGTCCCCATTGCCACGCCACATCTGTGCTGTCAAAAGCTATCGAGCGCCCCAAAAGCCCGACTGAGACCCTATGAAGCAGCCTTTGACCGCAAGCCCGTCCGCGGCCCTTTCCGGCCGTATCCGGGTACCCGGCGACAAGTCGATCTCCCATCGCGCGTTGATCCTGGGCGCGCTTGCCACCGGCATCACCAAGATCACCGGGCTGCTCGAGGCCGAGGACGTGATGGCGACGGCAAAGGCCGTGGCGGCGCTTGGCGCCGAGCTGAGCAGGTCGAACGGCGCCGTCGCGGTGAAAGGCCAAGGGGTCGGCGGCTTGCGCGCGCCGTCCTCGCCGCTCGATTTCGGCAATTCCGGCACCGGCAGCCGCCTCATGCTCGGCGTCGTCGCCGGCCACGCCATGCAGGTCGAATTCACCGGCGATGCCTCCTTGTGCCGCCGTCCCATGGGGCGCGTGCTCGCGCCGCTTGCCGCCATGGGCCTGGAGACCGACGCCGACGAGGACCATGCGAGGTTCCCCTTCGTGGTCCGCGGCACGCACGATCTTCTGCCGATCGTCTACGACCTTCCCGTGCCGTCGGCCCAAGTGAAGTCGGCCGTCCTTCTGGCCGGGATGCATGCGCCGGGCCGCACCACCGTGGTCGAGCCCTTGGCGAGCCGCGATCACACCGAGCGCATGCTTGGCTATTTCGGCGCCGAGATTCTCGCCGAGGATCGTGGCAAGGGCGCCCGCGCGGTCACCATCTGCGGCGACGCCGAGCTCCACGGCGTGAGCATTACCGTGCCGGGAGACCCAAGTTCCGCCGCCTTCATTATCGCCGCGGCGCTGATCTCGCCCCGCTCCGATATCGTGATCGAGAACGTGCTCCTGAACCCGACGCGCAGCGGCTTCCTCGAGACCTTGCGCGAGATGGGCGCGCAGATTGAGTTGCTCGACCGCCGCTATGATGGAGGCGAGCCCGTGGGCGATTTCCGCGTGCAGGCGAGCGCGCTCAGGGGCGTCCGCGTGCCGCCTGACCGCGCGCCCTCCATGATCGACGAATATCCGGTGCTTGCCTGCCTCGCCGCCTTCGCCGAAGGGGAGACGCGGATGGAAGGCCTGGCCGAGCTCAAGGTGAAGGAGAGCGATCGGTTGAGCGCGACCGCCGCCGGGCTCGTTGCCTGCGGGGTCACGGCGCGCGTCGAGGGCGACACCCTCATCGTCGAGGGGAATGGAGCGGTCGAAGGCGGAGGCTTGGTCGAGACGCATATGGATCATCGCATCGCCATGGCCTTTCTCACGCTGGGGCTTGGTGCGCGCATCCCCGTCACCGTCGACGACACGGCCATGATCGCCACCAGCTTCCCCGACTTTATGAAGCTGATGACGAAGCTCGGAGCCGAGTTCCGGTGATCATCGCCATCGACGGACCGGCGGCCTCCGGCAAAGGCACGCTCGGGAAGCGTATCGCCGCTTATTACGGCCTCGCGCATCTCGACACCGGCAAGCTCTACCGCGCGGTGGCGCGCGCCACGCTGGCTCTTGGCAAAAGCCCGACCGATGCGAGCGCGGCGCTCATCGCAGCCAAGGCGCTCGACCTTGGAACTTTGGCCGATCCCGGTTTGATGGACGGCAAGCTCGGCGAGGCGGCCTCCATCGTCGCCAGCCATCCCGAGGTGCGGGAAGCCTTGCTTGCCTATCAGCGCGCCTTCGCCAGACGAAAGCCTGGCGCCGTCCTAGACGGCCGCGACATCGGCACGGTCATTTGCCCCGACGCCGACGTGAAGCTCTTCGTTACCGCGGCCCCCGAGGAGCGCGCCCGGCGCCGCTACCGCGAGTTGCGCGAGGCCGGAAACGGCATTTCCGAGGCCGAAGTCCTAGCCGATATCAGGCGCCGCGACGAACGCGACAAGAACCGGGCCACGGCCCCTTTGGCCCAAGCGCAAGACGCAGTCTTGCTCGACACCACGAATTTAGATATAGACGCCGCGTTCAAGGCAGCTATCGATTTGGTCGATGCTGCGATGGGCCCTGCAGGGCAAGCCGGTTGAGGCTCGTGCCCATTTTGCATTGGCGCATCACTTTTTCGGGATTTTCCGCAGGGTTAGCGAGCGGAGGAGAGGGGTGGAAGCCCAGGGGGCTCGCCCCCGACCGGCTTTCGCGATCCCTGCCGCGCCCTAGCGCAAACTGGACTAAGCGCCTCCAGCGACCTCAAGGAGGCAGGAGAATTGTATGATGCGATGCCGAGTAGGAGCCTAGATGACCGAGCCGCAGACGAGCATTAGCCACCCGAGCCGCGACGAGTTCGCAGCCCTCCTTGACGAGTCGCTCTCCGGAACCGCGCTCCAGGAAGGCAGTGTGGTCAAGGGCACCGTCGTCGCGATCGAGAAGGACGTTGCGGTGATCGACGTCGGTCTCAAGACCGAAGGCCGCGTCCCCCTGAAAGAGTTCGGCTTGCCGGGCCGCCCGCACGATCTGTCGGTCGGCGACGAGGTTGACGTCTATCTCGAGCGCGTCGAGAACTCCGCCGGCGAGGCGGTGCTGTCGCGCGAGAAGGCGCGGCGCGAGGAGAGCTGGACGCGGCTCGAGGAGAAATACAAGGCCGGCGAGCGCGTCGAAGGCGTGATCTTCAACCGCGTCAAAGGCGGCTTCACCGTCGATCTCGACGGCGCCGTGGCCTTCCTCCCCGGCAGCCAGGTGGACATTCGCCCGATCCGCGATGTCGGTCCCCTGATGAACCAGCCGCAGCCCTTCCAGATCCTGAAGATGGATCGCCGCCGCGGCAATATCGTCGTCTCCCGCCGTTCCGTGCTCGAAGAGACCCGCGCCGAGAAGCGGAGCGAGATCGTGGCCCGCCTCGAAGAGGGCCAGGTCATCGACGGCGTGGTCAAGAACATCACCGATTATGGCGCCTTCATCGATCTTGGCGGCATCGACGGGCTGCTCCACGTCACCGATATGGCGTGGAGACGTGTCACCCATCCGAGCGAGATCGTGAATGTCGGCGACACGGTGAAGGTGCAGATCATCCGCATCAATCCCGAGACGCAGCGCATCAGCCTCGGCATCAAGCAGCTCGAGGCCGATCCGTGGCAGGGCATCGCCGCCAAATATCCCATGGGCTCGCGCTTCAAGGGCACCGTCACCAACATCACCGACTATGGCGCCTTCGTCGAGCTTGAGCCCGGCGTCGAGGGTCTCATTCACGTCTCCGAAATGAGCTGGACGAAGAAGAATGTCCATCCCGGCAAGATCGTCTCGACCAGCCAAGAGGTCGAGGTTCAGGTGCTCGAGGTCGATCCCGACAAGCGCCGCATCTCGCTCGGGCTGAAGCAGACCCAGGAGAACCCGTGGGTCGCGTTTGCCGCCAACAACCAGCCCGGCACCAACATCGAAGGCCAGATCCGCAACATTACCGAATTCGGCCTGTTCATCGGGCTCGACGGCGGCATCGACGGCATGGTGCATTTGTCCGACCTCGACTGGACCAAGCCCGGCGAAGAGGCGCTCAAGGACTACAAGAAGGGCGACAGCGCCAAGGCCGTGGTGCTCGAGGCCGACTCCGAGAAGGAGCGCATCAGCCTCGGCATCAAGCAGCTCTCCGCCGATCCTTTCGCGTCCGGCGCGCCGTCCGCCAAGCTGAAAAAGGGCATGCGCGTGACCTGCGAGGTGCTTCAGGTCAAGGACAACGGCCTCGAGGCCAAGCTTATCGACCACGACCTCACCACCTTCATCCGCCGCTCCGACCTGTCGCGCGACCGCTCCGAGCAGCGTCCTGATCGCTTCGGCGTCGGCGAAAAGTTCGATGGCGTGGTGACGCAGGTCGATCCCAAGGCGCGCAAGGTCTCGGTGTCGATCAAGGCGCTGGAGATCGCCGACGAGAAGGAGGCCGTGGCCCAATACGGCTCGACCGACTCAGGCGCCTCGCTCGGCGACATCCTCGGCGCGGCCCTGAACAAGGCCAAGGGCGACGACGGCGAGGAGACCGCCGCGAAGCCGAAGCGGAAGCGCGCCGCCAAGGCCGAGGAAGAGCCGAGCGTCGAATCGGAAGATTGAGCGAAGCGCAACGACCGTTCGAAGCCTTGACGCCGTCTAGAAGCGTCTAAGTCCTTGCACGAGGGTCCATGGTTCTCGACGCCGAAAGCGTGATCGACCGCCGCCGCCTCAAGCGGCGGCTTATCGCGTGGCGGATCGCCGCCGTCGTCTTGGGTATTCTGCTCGTCGGCGCGCTCGTGCTGAGCGATCAGAACATGGCTGGTTCGGGCAGCTTTCTGCCCCATGTCGCCCGCGTGAGCGTGTCGGGCGTCATCACCGACGACCGCAAGATGCAGGAGCTGATCGACAAGGTCGCCAAGTCCGATCAGGTCAAGGCCGTCATCCTGGACATCAACAGTCCGGGCGGCACCACGACCGGCGGCGAGGCCATGTACGACGCGATCAGGCGGCTCTCCGAGAAGAAGCCCGTGGTGGCCGTGTGCGGGACGCTGGCCACGTCAGCCGCCTATATCATCGCGCTCGCCACCGACCGCATCTTCGTCTACGGCAACACCATCACCGGCTCTGTCGGCGTGATCTTCCAATGGGCCGAGGTGACCGAGCTCCTGCATACGCTCGGCATCAAGATCGAGGAGGTGAAGAGCGGCAGTTTGAAGGCGGTGCCGAGTCCCTTCGAGCCGATCGACGAGAAGGGGCGGGCTCTGACCGAGGAGATGGTGCAGGAGGCCAAAGGCTGGTTCCTGGGTCTCGTCGCCGAGCGCCGCAGCCTCGCTCCGGACTCCATTCCGGGTCTGACCGACGGCCGCATCTATTCCGGGCGCCAGGCGGTGGAGCTGAAGCTCGTCGATCAGATCGGCGACGAGAAGGCGGCGATGAGCTGGCTCACCAAGGAGCGCAATGTCGCTTCGGGCCTGAAGATCGTCGACTGGAAGCCGCAACAGGAAAGCTCGGGTCTGTTTGGCTGGTTCTTCAAATCTTTGGCGTCCTCGATTGGCCTGTCAGCCGAACGAATTGCCGATATCGCCGGACAAATCTCGGCTACCCTCAAGCTTGACGGCCTTGTTTCCGTTTGGCACCCTGCTGCTAACTAGCGGGGGCGTGCGGCCAGCGTCTTTGTGGCGGATGGCCGGTGGGGCTTATCATGATCAAGTCAGAGTTGATTCAGAAGGTTGCCGGGGCCAATCCGCATCTCTTCCATCGCGATGTGGAGCGCATCATCAACATCGTGCTCGATGAGATCACGGGCGCGTTGGCGCGCGGCGATAGGGTGGAGCTACGCGGCTTCGGCGCCTTTACCGTGAAGCATCGCGCGGCGCGTCAGGGACGCAATCCCCGCACCGGGGACACGGTCTTCGTCGAGGACAAATATGTGCCCTTCTTTAAGACCGGCAAGGAGCTGCGCGAGCGGCTGAACCCTGACGACGACGACAGCTAGCCGGCCCGTAGGGAAGGGCGCTGCCGTGTGGCGTAAGCTCATTCTCTCCCTTGTGGTCGTGCCTCTCGGCGTGGTGGTCGTGGCGCTTGCCGTCGTCAACCGCAAGCCGGTCGAGCTCATCCTCAATCCCTTTGGCAGCGCCGAGCCCGGTCTCTCGCTACAGGCGCCGCTCTTTCTGTTGCTGCTTGGCGGGTTCGCCTTAGGCCTCGTTGCCGGCGGGATCGCCACCTGGCTCGGCCAGGGCAAGTGGCGCCGCACGGCGCGGGAGGAAGCCCGCGACGCACGGCAATGGCGCCGCCAGGCCGACCGGCTGGAGAAGGAGATCGAGGGCGTCCGCCCCTCCACCCACCGCCTCCAATTGCCCGCGGATTAGGGCGCCTCACTCCGAGGAAGCCCCGCAAGACCCGTTAAGGGCGCGAATACCGGAAATGTTGCAGTGCGGTGGACTTGGGGCCCTGGATTGGCTTAGGGTGCCCCGCGCGAGCCCGAGAGCAGATGATGCTCAAAAAGGCGGGCAAAACCCTGGAACCCGAGAGCTTGAGCCGTGGCGGTCAAGGTTAAGATTTGCGGCGTGCGGACGCCTGCCGTCGTTGAAGCCGCGGCGGAAGCAGGCGCCGACTTTATCGGGCTGGTTCTCTTCCCCAAGAGCCCGCGTTATGTCGAACTGGAAGAGGCCCGCGTGCTCGCCGCGATCGCCCGCGGCAAGATCGGCACGGTTGCCGTCTTGGTCGATCCCGACGATGAACTTGTCGACGCGGTCGTTGCGAGGGTCCGCCCAGATTTCCTCCAACTGCACGGCAGCGAGACGCCGGAGCGAGTCGCGGCCATCAAGGCCCGCAGCTCCTTGCCGGTGATGAAAGCCATATCCATCGCGGAAGCCGCGGACGTAGCGCAGGCGAGCGCCTATGCGGCAGCCGACTATATCCTGTTCGATGCCAAGGCCGGCCCCAGCGCGACGCTTCCCGGCGGCAACGGCGTGGCCTTCGACTGGCTCGCGCTCAAGAGCTTCAAGGCACCCTTCGCGCTTTCGGGCGGGCTCACCCCTGACACCGTCGGCGAGGCCATCAGGCTGACCGGCGCGTCCCTGGTCGATGTCTCCTCAGGCGTCGAGCGCGCGCCCGGCGAAAAGGATCTGAGCCTGGTGCGGCGTTTCATCCAGGCGGCACGATCGGCCGCCCCGCAAGCACGGGCCAAAGCCTCATGAGCGCGCGAACCGAACAACAGCCGTTGAACACCTATCGCGGCGGTCCCGATGAGCGCGGCCATTTCGGGCTTTATGGCGGCCGCTTCGTCGCCGAGACGCTGATGCCGCTCATCCTCGATCTGGAGCGGGCTTACACCGAGGCCAGGGCCGATCCAAAATTTCAGGAAGAGATGGACGGCCATCTCACAACTTACGTGGGAAGGCCGTCGCCGCTTTATTTCGCCGAGCGGCTCACGCAGCATTGCGGCGGCGCGAAAATCTATTTCAAGCGCGAGGAGCTCAATCACACAGGCGCGCACAAGGTCAACAATGTGCTCGGCCAAATCATGCTCGCCCGGCGCATGGGCAAGACCCGCATCATCGCCGAGACGGGCGCCGGCATGCACGGCGTCGCCACCGCCACTCTGTGCGCCAAGTTCGGGCTGCCCTGCATCGTCTACATGGGTTCGGTGGACGTCGAGCGGCAGAAGCCGAACGTGCTCCGGATGAAGATCCTCGGCGCCGAGGTTCGCGCCGTCGAGTCGGGTTCCAAGACGCTGAAGGACGCCATGAACGATGCGTTGCGCGACTGGGTCGCCAATGTGCACGACACGTTCTATTGCATCGGTACGGTGGCAGGGCCGCATCCTTACCCGGCGATGGTGCGCGATTTCCAGTCAATCATCGGCCGTGAGACGCGCGAGCAGATCATGGCGGTGGAAGGCCGGCTGCCGGATTCGCTGATCGCCTGCATTGGCGGCGGCTCCAATGCCATGGGCCTGTTCCATCCTTTCCTCGACGAGCGCGCCATCGAAATCTACGGGGTGGAAGCGGCCGGCCTCGGCTTGAACAGCGGCAAGCACGCGGCCTCGATTGCCGGCGGCCGGCCCGGCGTGCTGCACGGCAATCGTACCTATCTGTTGATGGACGACGACGGCCAGATCGAGGAGGCGCATTCGATCTCCGCCGGCCTCGACTATCCCGGCATCGGCCCCGAGCATGCCTGGCTCAACGACATGCGGCGAGTGCAGTTTCTCTCGGCGACCGACGCCGAAGCGGTCGCTGCGTTCCAGCTTTGCAGCAAGCTCGAAGGCATCATCCCGGCGCTGGAGCCGGCGCACGCGCTCGCCCGCGTCTTCGATCTCGCGCCGAACAAGCCGAAGGATCACCTGATGGTGGTCAATCTCTCCGGCCGCGGCGATAAGGACCTGGATTCCGTTGCGAGCTATTTGAGCGCCAAGACGCGGGGGGTAAGCTGAATACTAAGATGACCAGCATGACTCGCATCGAACGCCGCTTCGCGGAGCTGAGGCGTGAGGGGCGCGCGGGCCTGGTCACCTTCATCACCGCCGGCGATCCCGACTACGAGACCTCGCTCGGCATTCTGAAAGGGCTGCCCGCAGCCGGCGCCGACATCATCGAGCTCGGCATGCCCTTCTCCGACCCCATGGCCGACGGCCCGGCGATTCAGGCCTCCTCCCAGCGGGCGCTGAAGTCCGGCCAGACCATGAAAAAGACGCTGCAAATGGTCAAAGCCTTCCGCGCCGCCGATGACGCCACCCCCATAGTGCTAATGGGCTACTACAACCCCATATATGTGTATCCGGTGGATCGCTTCATCGCCGACGCAGTCGAAGCGGGAGTAGACGGTTTGATCGTGGTCGACGTGCCGCCAGAGGAGGATGCCGAGCTTCGCCCGGCCGCGACCGCGGCAGGACTGAATTTCATCCGCCTCGCCACGCCCACGACGGACGCGAGGCGCATGCCTACCGTGCTCGCCAACACCAGCGGGTTTGTCTATTACGTCTCGATCGCCGGCATCACCGGCACGGCGGCGCCCGACATCGCGGCCGTGGGCGCTCATGTCGCCCGCATCAAGGCGCATACGAGCTTGCCGATCGTGGTCGGCTTCGGGGTGAAGACGGAAGCGCAGGTGAGCGCGCTCGCACGCCTCGCCGAGGGCGTGGTGGTGGGCTCCGCCCTCGTCGCGTCCATCGCCCAAAGCCTCGATGACGAGGGCAAGACCACGCGCAACACCAAGCCGCAAGTGCTTGGCCTGGTCGAGCGTCTCGCCGCGGCGCTGCGTCACAAGGCCGAAGCGGCGGTGCTTTAGGCTGCAAGTAGATTTGAGCGATTTGAAATTTTTGAGAGCTCAGTAGACCCGTGAACTGGATCAACAGCGTCGTCAGGCCCAAGATTCGCAGCATCCTTCGCAAGAAGGACATGCCGGACAATCTGTGGGTGAAGTGTCCCGAGACGGGGCAGATGATCTATTACAAGGACCTCGAAGCCAACCAGTTCGTCGTCCCCGGCTCCAATTATCACATGCGCATG
>JALHTP010000218.1 GCA_022865725.1 Methyloceanibacter sp.
GGCGACACCGTCATCTCCGACACCAAAGCCGACGTAAAGCCCGGCAACGCCATGCCGCTCGCCAGCATGCCGATCGGCACCATCATCCACAATGTGGAGATGAAGCAGGGCAAAGGCGGCCAGATCGCCCGCGCTGCCGGCACCTATGTGCAGTTGGTCGGCCGCGACGCGGGCTACGCCATTCTGAGGCTGAATTCGGGCGAGACGCGCATGGTACCGGCGGAGTGCATGGCGACCGTGGGCGCCGTCTCCAATCCCGACAATTCCAACGTCTCGATCGGCAAAGCGGGCCGCGTGCGCTGGAAAGGCCGGAAGCCCGTCGTGCGCGGCGTGGCGATGAACCCGATCGATCACCCGCATGGCGGCGGCGAGGGCCGCACCTCGGGCGGCCGCCATCCGGTAACGCCGTGGGGCAAGTCGACCAAAGGCAAGAAGACGCGCTCCAATAAGGCAAGCGACAAATTCATCGTGCGCAGCCGCCATCAGAAGAAGAAGGGGTAGCTCAGGTGTCACGCTCGATCTGGAAAGGCCCGTTCGTCGACGGTTATCTGCTGAAGAAGGCGGAACGGTCGCGTGGGAGCGGCTCGAACGCCGTGGTCAAGATCTGGTCGCGCCGCTCGACCATCCTGCCGCAATTCGTCGGCATCACCTTCGGGGTGCATAACGGCCAGAAGCACATCCCGGTGCTCGTCACTGAGGACATGATCGGCCACAAGTTCGGAGAATTTGCGCCGACGCGGACCTTCTACGGCCACGCTGCGGACCGCAAGGCGAAGAGAGTGAAGGCTTAAGTCATGGGCAAGCCGCAGCGCGAACGGACGCTGAAGGAGAACGAGGCGAGGGCGGTCACGCGGCAGATACGCGTGAGTCCGCAGAAGCTCAACCTGCTTGCCCAGCTGATCCGGGGCAAGAAGGTCGATCGCGCGCTCGCCGATCTCACCTTCTCGCGCAAGCGCATCGCCAAGGACGTGAAGAAGACACTCGAATCGGCCATCGCCAACGCCGAGAACAATCACTCCCTCGATGTCGACGCGCTGGTCGTCGCCGAGGCCTATGTCGGCAAGAATTTGGTCCTGAAGCGCGTCCGCCCGCGCGCACGCGGACGCGCCGGCCGCATCGAGAAGCCGTTCGCGCAGATCACCGTCATCCTGCGCCAAGTCGAGGAGCCCGCTTAATGGGACAGAAGGTCAATCCGATCGGGCTCAGGCTCGGCGTCAATCGCACCTGGGATTCGCGCTGGTTCGCGTCGCGGGGCGAATATGCGCGCCTGCTGCACGAAGACTTGAAGATGCGCGAGCACATCCTCACATCGCGCAAGCAGGCCGGCATCTCCAAGGTGGTCATCGAGCGTCCGCACAAGAAGTGCCGTGTCACCGTGCATACCGCGCGGCCCGGCATCCTGATCGGCAAGAAGGGCGCCGATATCGAGAAGCTGCGGCGAGAGCTGGCCGCGCTGACGGACTCCGAGGTGCATCTCAATATCCTCGAGGTGCGCAAGCCTGAGACCGACGCCACGCTCGTGGCCGAAGGCATCGCCCAGCAGCTCGAGCGCCGGGTGGCTTTCCGCCGCGCCATGAAGCGCGCGGTGCAGTCGGCGATGCGCATGGGCGCGCTCGGCATCCGCATCAATTGCGGCGGGCGGCTCGGCGGCGCCGAGATCGCGCGCATGGAATGGTATCGCGAGGGCCGCGTGCCGTTGCATACGCTCCGCGCCAATATCGATTACGGCACGGCGCTCGGCCGCACCGCCTATGGAATCATCGGGGTGAAGGTTTGGATCTTCAAGGGCGAGATCATGGAGCACGATCCCATGGCCCAGGAGAACCGGGCGCTCGAGGCGCAGGAAGGCGGACGCTCCACCGGGCGCCGCGAACCCGCTCCGGCGCAAGGCTAGGGTGAAAGGCAAGGCTTAGACTCATGCTGCAACCGAAGCGTACCAAATTCCGCAAGGCTCATAAGGGGCGCATCAAAGGCGCCGCCTCGAGTGCGGTCACGCTCAATTTCGGCACTTTTGGGCTGAAGGCCCAGGAGCCTGCCCGCATCACCGCGCGGCAGATCGAGGCCGCACGCCGCGCCATGACCAGGCAGATGAAGCGCTCGGGGCGCGTGTGGATCAGGCTGTTCCCCGATGTGCCGGTGTCGAAGAAGCCGACCGAGGTGCGCATGGGCAAGGGCAAGGGCACGCCTGAGTTCTGGGTGGCGCGGGTCAAGCCCGGCCGCATCATGTTCGAGATCGACGGCGTGGGCGAGGCTGTCGCGCGCGAGGCGCTTAGGCTCGCCGCCGCCAAGCTCCCCATCAAGACGCGCGTCGTCGCGCGTATCGAGGGCTAAACGATGAAGGCCGGTCAAGTGCGCGGGATGACGGAGGACCAGCTCGGCGACGAGCTGCTCAAGCTGAAGAAGGAGCAGTTCAATCTGCGCTTCCAGGCCGCCTCCGGCCAGCTCGAGAACACGGCGCGGGTGAGACAGATCAGGCGCGACATCGCGCGCATCAAGACGATCTCGCGGCAGACGCCGGCCGCGGCCAAGGGCGAGGCCAAGGCCGATGTCAAAGGCAAGGCCAAGGCCGAGCCGAAGGCCAAGCCGGCGAAGACGAAGGCGACTACGAAGTCGAAGACGACGAAGACGAAGACCAGGGCGAAAGCCAAGGCAAAGGGCTAGGAAGAGACGATGCCAAAACGAGTTCTGCAAGGGGTCGTGGTGAGCGACAAGAACGACAAGACCGTGGTGGTCCGCGTCGAGCGGCGCTTCACGCATCCGTTGCTGCAGAAGACCGTGCGGCGGAGCAAGAACTACCACGCCCATGACGAGAAGAACGAGTTCAAGACCGGCGAGAGGGTGTGGATCGAGGAATGTCCTCCGATCTCCAAGCAGAAGCGTTGGACGGTGCTGCCGCGCGAGCAGGCGGCGAGCTGACGTCCAGGATAAGAGCCAAAGGCACGTGCCATGATTCAGATGCAGACCAATCTCGACGTCGCCGACAATTCCGGCGCGCGCCGCGTCCAGTGCATCAAGGTGCTTGGCGGGTCGAAGCGGAAATACGCCTCGATCGGCGACACTATCGTGGTCTCCGTCAAGGAGGCGATCCCGCGCGGCCGCGTGAAGAAGGGCCAGGTGATGAAGGCTGTCGTGGTGCGTACCGCCAAGGGCGTGCGCCGGCCCGACGGATCGATCATCCGCTTCGACCGCAACGCCGCGGTCCTGGTCAATCCGCAAGGCGAGCCGATCGGCACCCGCATTTTCGGTCCCGTGACCCGCGAGCTCAGAGCCAAGAAGCACATGAAGATCGTCTCGCTCGCGCCGGAGGTCCTCTAGATGCCCAAGCTGAAGATCAAAAAGGGCGACCATGTCGTGGTCATCACCGGCAAGGACAAGGGCAAGAAGGGCGAGGTGCTCAAGGTGATCCCGGCGGAGAACCGCGCCATCGTCAAGGGTATCGCCATGATCCGGCGCCATCAGAAGCAGACGGCGACGCAGGACGGCGGCATCATCGCGAAAGAGGCGGCGATCCACATCTCCAATCTCGCGCTCGAGGACCCCAAAGACGGGAGCCCGACGCGCGTGGGTTACAAATTTCTCAAGGACGGGCGCAAGGTCCGCTTTGCCAGGCGCTCGGGAGAGGTCATCGATGTCTGAGCAGACCTACGTCCCGCGTCTCAAGCAGCACTATAACGAGGTGCTGAGAGACACGCTCACCAAGGAGTTCGGCTACGCGAACCGCATGCAAGTGCCGCGGCTCGACAAGGTCGTGCTGAACATGGGCGTGGGCGAGGGCGTCAACGATTCGAAGAAGGTGACCGCCGCCGCCGCCCATCTCGGGCTGATCGCGGGACAGAAGCCGGTGATCACGCGGGCGCGGAAGTCGGTCGCGACCTTCAAGCTGCGCGAGGGCATGCCCATCGGCGCCAAGGTCACCTTGCGCCAGAACCGCATGTACGAGTTCATCGACAGGCTCGTGAATATCGCCTTGCCACGGGTGCGAGACTTTCGCGGGCTGAACCCGAAAAGCTTCGACGGCAGAGGCAATTACGCTATCGGGCTTAAAGAGCACATCATCTTTCCCGAGATCGATTACGACAAGGTCGAGGATGTGCTCGGCATGGACATCATCGTCTGCACGACGGCGCCCACCGACGACGAGGCTCGGGCGCTTCTGGCGGGTTTGAATTTTCCGTTCCGCAGCTAGAGCGAGCCGCATCTGGCGCGACAGGAGGACTGAATGGCTAAGACGAGCATGATCGAGCGCAATGAAAAGCGGCGGCGCCTCGCCAAGAAGTACAAGACGCGGCGGACGCGGCTGAAGACGATCGCCGGCGACCGGTCGCTGCCGGCCGAGGAGCGGTTTGCCGCGAGGCTCAAGCTTGCCGAGCTGCCGCGCAACTCCTCGCCGACACGCATCCGCAACCGTTGCGAACTCACCGGGCGCCCGCGCGGCTTCTACCGCAAGATCCGCATGTCGCGCATCGCGCTGCGCGATCTCGGAAGCCAGGGCCTGATCCCCGGCATGATCAAGTCGAGCTGGTAAGGACGATCGATGAGCATCAACGATCCTCTAGGCGATATGTTGACCCGCATCCGCAACGCGCAGATGCGGTACAAGGCCAAGGTGACGACGCCTGCCTCCAAGCTCCGAGAGCATGTGCTCGATGTGCTTGCCGAGGAGGGCTATATCCGCGGCTACGCCCGTGTCGACTATAGCGGCGGCAAGTCGGAGTTCGAGATCGAGCTGAAATATTTCGACGGCGAGCCGGTGATCAAGGACATCAAGCGGGTGTCGACGCCCGGCCGGCGCGTGTATTCCTCGGTCAAGGATCTGCCGACGGTCGCCAACGGCCTCGGCGTCGCCATACTCTCGACGCCGAAGGGCGTCATGTCGGATTCCCGCGCGCGGACTGAGAATGTCGGCGGCGAGATCCTCTGTAACATATTCTAACGGGCCAGTTTGGACGAAGGTTGACTCATGTCGCGCATCGGCAAAAAACCCGTGGCAATTCCAGGCGGCGTAACCGTCGCGGTGAATGGCCAGGAGGTCAAGGTGAAGGGCCCCAAGGGCGAGCTCAAGCATGTGCTCGTCGACGACATCATTGCGAAGATCGAGGACGGCGAGATCGAGATCGCCATGCGGGAGGACACTCAGAAGGCGCGCGCCATGTGGGGCATGTCGCGGACGCTGGTTGCCAATCTCGTCGCCGGGGTGACGGAAGGCTTCACCAAGAAGCTCGAGATCACCGGCGTAGGCTATAGGGCTACGGTGCAGGGCTCCAATGTGCAGCTACAGCTTGGCTATAGCCACGACGTGGCCTATCCCATCCCGCAAGGCATTCAGGTCGTGTGCCCGAAGCTGACCGAGATCGTGGTGACGGGCATCGACAAGCAGAAGGTGGGCCAGGTCGCCGCCGAGATCAGGCGCTACAGGCCGCCGGAGCCCTATAAGGGCAAGGGCATCAGATATGCGGGCGAGTTCATCCTCCGCAAAGAAGGCAAGAAGAAGTAGGACGATCGCGATGGGCGCTTTGAATGATACTTTTCTGCGGCGGTCGCGCCGGGTCCGCCATACGCTCAAGCGTACGGCGTACGGGCGCGTGCGCTTGTCGGTGTTCCGCTCCTCCAAGCATATCTATGCCCAGGTGATCGACGATCAGTCGGGCAAGACCGTGGCGGCAGCCTCGACGCTGGACAAGGACCTGAAGGCCGCCTTGCCCAAGGGCAGCAACACTGCGGCGGCAGGCGCCGTCGGCAAGCTCGTGGCTGAGAGGGCGATCAAGGCGGGCTTCAAGGACGTCGTGTTCGACCGCGGCGGTTATATCTATCATGGGCGCGTCAAGGCGCTCGCCGAAGCGGCCCGCGAGGCGGGCTTGAACTTCTAGAGGATCGAGATCATGGATCGCAAA
>JALHTP010000219.1 GCA_022865725.1 Methyloceanibacter sp.
AAGAAATTATCGACGCAAAGGACTTGGTTCCCTCTCGCCAGGAGCTGCTCGCAGAGATGGGAGCCAAGAAATCCGGCGCCTCCGGAAACCAATACTCGCCGCTCGAGGTGCATGTCGCTTTGTCGCTGATGGCCCGGCGAGAGGTACCAGATGGGGGACCCTGTAGGCTGCGCAATCCTGATGATAGGTGATAACGGGTCCGCTCTAGAGCTCGATCTATTTGAAGCCTCTCCCCCCACGCGTATAGCGGAAGCTGAGCCGTGTCTTACCACGATGCGCGGGGCTTAGACTATACTGAGCGGCCAATCCAACTGGCCTCTACTGAAGAGCCGCCGAATATGAGTTCGGTCTCCTGGCCCGAATTCACCGGTAGCCTGCCGCTCTCAATCTTCTCCGGCCATGGGGGCCCAAGGGTGCTATGCTTAGCGAGTGCTGGTTCGTTCACTTGGGGGGGAGCCATGACAGACGAAGCCGATAGGGATGAACGGCAGGGCTTGACGGGCAAACTGAGGGGCTTGACTGGCGGAGCGAGGGACATCGCCCGCGCGGCCTTGAAAGAGGCGATGGCGTGGGACGCCTATAAATGGACCGTCCTCGCTCTCTTGACGGCGATTTTCCTTCTGGTCGCCTTGTCTTATGGGGGCATCAGGAGCGAGCTTGCGGCGCTGAAGCAGGACCGCGGCGTTTCCGCGCAAGACTTGGCTGCCGTCCGCACCGGGATCGGTACAGAGATCTCGGACCTGAAGGCCGGCCTCGCGCA
Source organism: Methyloceanibacter sp. (assembly GCA_022865725.1). GTDB lineage: Bacteria > Pseudomonadota > Alphaproteobacteria > Rhizobiales > Methyloligellaceae > Methyloceanibacter. The sequence goes on from JALHTP010000219.1 coordinate 761, forward strand.
ATCCATGTCCGATATGAAGTCAGGCCTTGGCGACAGCATCGCGAAGATCACCGCCAAGCTCGACGCCCGCAGCCAGCAGCCGAAGCCTGCCGCGCCTTCACCGAAGCCAGCCGTTAAGCCGCGGCCGCAATAGGCTCCCCACAGGAGCTTCCGCGCTATCCGGACTTCCGCCTGCGGTCCCAGAGCCGCTCGTCGAGCACGCGTCGTACCCGCTCATTGGCGGGGATGGCCTCGATCTCGCGCGCAAAATTCAGATATTCTTGCCGCGCCTCCTCGGAGACGAGCCCATTGCCAAGATCGGTCCGCCATTCCAGCAGGCGCCTCCAGCCCCTGGCATCGCCGCCCTTTTGCGGCGGCGGAATCCCCGCGGTCGTGAGCCTGCGCATGAAGATCTGCGCCGCCTCGGCCTCATCGGAACCGGCCTTGATCAGGAGATCGATCACGGCCGAGGCCCGGGCGAGCAAGCTCTCGCTTGGCGGGAGTCGCTTGCGGCGGTTGGCGACGCTCTCGGTCTGCGTCAGCGCGATCATCTGACGAAGGCTCGCCTCGAGATCGATGAGAGGTTGCAGATCCTCGCTCGGAAGCCCCTCCTCCGCGAGCTGGACGGTGATGGCATGCAGGCACTTGGCGCCGAGCGCGAGCTTGTCGTCGCCTTGCGCATCGTGCCCATGGGTCTGCCTCAGCGCCTTCAGCGCTGCACCGATGCGATCGACGGATGGGGAAAGGGCTTGCATGCTGCCATTCCAGTTAAGCGGGGCCGGCCGATTTTCTAAGGGCGGCCTGCTTGATCTTGGCAAAATAGGGTAAAAGAACTCTCTAGGTTCGTGGGAACGCCGAAAGCTGCCAGATGCCGGCCGCGAGCCTTGCCAAGCCCGCACCGCTACGGCTAGAACGAACCGAAGCTTGAGATCCACATTCGGCATTGGTGGGGGATCGTCTAACGGTAGGACAGCGGACTCTGACTCCGCCAGTCTAGGTTCGAATCCTAGTCCCCCAACCAC
>JALHTP010000220.1 GCA_022865725.1 Methyloceanibacter sp.
CAGGCCGGAGCTTGGCGAATACGCGCCGCGCATCGAGACCATCCACATCCCGGTCGACAAGATCCGGGAAGTGATCGGCTCGGGCGGCTCGGTGATCCGCGAGATCGTCGCGGAGTCCGGCGCCAAGATCGACATCTCGGACGACGGTACCGTCAAGATCGCCTCGGCCAACGCCGAGTCGATCCGCGCGGCGATCGCCCGCATCAGGGGCATCACGTCCGAGCCGGAGGTCGGCACCATCTACCAGGGCAAAGTGGTCAAGGTGATGGAGTTCGGCGCCTTCGTGAACTTCTTCGGCCCCAAGGACGGGCTCGTGCATATCTCGCAGCTTGCCGACGGCCGCCCCAAGGCGGTCACCGACGTGGTCAAGGAAGGCGATCCGGTGTGGGTGAAACTGCTCGGCTTTGACGACCGCGGCAAGGTCAGGCTGTCGATGAAAGTCGTCGACCAGACCACCGGCAAAGAGCGCGAGAAGGCCAAGGCCGACAGCTAAGCAAAGGGGGCTTCGGCCCCCTTCATTCGCTCTTGGCAGGGGGCGGCGGAGGCGGTGCCGGTGCGGCCTCCCCTTCCCCGGCCTTCGCGCATTTCGTGGCGATGACGAGATAGTCCTTGTGCTGGCTCTGCCACTCCTCGGACTTGGCGCGTGCCGTTCCGTTGCAGGAGACCACGTCTGCGGAGGTCACCTCGGGCAAGGGGATCTCCTGGCAGGTATTCGGCGGAGCCGCGAGGCACGCAATGAGCACGAGATGGACGGCCATGGCCGGTCTTTCCTTCTTCTGACTCTGAGCCCTTCGCGAATCTCGTGAGGCGAAGGGATTCTCACAACAAATTCCGTATCTTAAGCCTAAGCGCCAAGCCTATTGCGCGGCTTCCCTGGGCGCCTTCTCGACCGGCGCCTCGGTCTCTTCGCTTTGCTTGAGCGCGTTGAGATTCGGCATGGCGATGGTCGAGTATCCGCAATCCACGAAATGCACCTCGCCGGTGACGGCTCCGGACAGGTCAGACAAAAGATAGAGGCCGGCGCCGCCGACTTCGTCGAGAGTGGGCGAACGGCGCATCGGCGCGTGGCGCTGCTGATAGTGCAGCAACGTCCGCGCGTCGGAAATGCCGGCGCCGGCCAGAGTGCGCATCGGCCCCGCCGACAGCGCGTTCACCCTGATCCCTTGCGGCCCGAAATCCGAAGCGAGATACCGCACGCTTGCCTCAAGCGCCGCCTTGGCGACGCCCATGACGTTGTAGCAGGGAATGACCCGCGTCGATCCGCCATAGGTGAGCGTGAGCAGCGAGCCGCCTTGCGGCATCAGATCGGCGGCGAGCTTGGCGACTTCGGTGAAGGAGAAGCACGAGATCACCATGGTGTGCTCGAAATTCTTGCGCGTCGTGTCGGCATAGCGGCCCTTCAGCTCGTTGCGGTCGGAGAAGGCGAGCGCGTGCACGACGAAATCGAGCGAGCCCCAGGTCTTGCGGATCACCTCGAACACACGCTCGACGCTCTTCAGATCCTCGACATCGGCCTCCTCGATGATCGCGGCGCCGATGGATTGCGCAAGCGGGACGGCGCGGCGGCCGAAAGCGCCTCCCTGATAGGAGAAGGCAAGCTCGGCGCCCTGGCCGTGCAGCACGCGCGCGATACCCCAGGCGATCGAGCGGTCGTTAGCCACCCCCATCACCAGTCCCCTCTTCCCCGCCATCAACGGCGCCGGCTCAGCGATATCTCTTGTTGTTGCCATTGCACTTACTCTGGTTATGGGTTGCCCCTTGTGCGGTTCCCGTTCTCTCAACCATCCAGACGACGAAATACGAGTGTGGCGTTGGTGCCGCCAAAGCCGAAGCTGTTCGACATCACTGTGTTAATGGCGACATTGTCCTGGCGCTTGCGCACGATCGGCATGTCGGCGACGGCGGGGTCGATGGTCTCGATATTGGCGGATTCGCAAATGAAACCGTTATTCATCATCAGCAGCGAATAGATCGCCTCGTGCACGCCGGCACCCCCCAGCGAATGGCCGGTCAGCGATTTGGTGGCGCTGATCGGGGGGCATTTGTCGCCGAACACCTCGCGGATCGCCTCGATCTCCTTCAGGTCGCCGATCGGGGTCGAGGTGGCGTGAGGATTGATGTAGTCGATGCCGTCCTCGAGGTTCCGCATCGACATGCGCATGCAACGCACCGCCCCCTCGCCCGAGGGCTGCACCATGTCGTAGCCGTCGGAGGTGGCGCCGTAGCCGACCAGCTCGCCATAGATACGGGCGCCGCGGGCGCGGGCATGCTCAAGATCCTCGAGCACGACGACGCCCGCGCCGCCGGCGATGACGAAGCCGTCACGGTCGACGTCATAGGCGCGGCTGGCGACCTCGGGCCGGTCGTTGAAGTCGGAGGACATGGAGTTCATCGCGTCGAACAGCACGGAAAGCGTCCAGTCGAGCTCCTCGCCGCCGCCGGCGAACACGATGTCCTGCTTGCCCAATTGGATCAGCTCAGACCCGTTGCCGATGCAGTGCGCCGAGGTCGAGCAGGCCGAGGAGATCGAGTAGCTCACGCCCTTGATGTGATAGGGCGTGGACAGCGTGGCGGAGTTGGTCGAGCACATGGCCTTCGGCACCTCGAAGGGCCCGACCTTTTTCGGCCCCTTCTCGCGGGTGGTGTCGGCGGCCTGGACGATGGCGCGCGTCGAGGGCCCGCCTGACCCCATGATGAGCCCGGTCCTCTCGTTGGAGATGTCCTTCTCCTCAAGCCCCGAGTCGCGGATCGCCTGCTCCATGGCGAGGTAGTTCCAGGCGGCGCCCTCGCCCATGAAGCGGCGCACCTTGCGGTCGATCATGCCTTCCCAGTCGAGCTTCGGCGCGCCATGCACCTGGCAGCGGAAGCCGAGCTCGGCATATTTGTCGGCCTTGACGATGCCGGATTTCGCCTCGCGCAAGGAGGCGAGCACCTCCTGGGCACTATTGCCGATGGAGGACACGATGCCCATGCCGGTCACGACCACACGTTTCATCGGGTCAAGATCCTAGGAAGCCGGCGCCGCTTCAGTCGATCAGGGTCAGACACTGGTTTGAGCATGATTTTATCGGAAAGCCGGTTGCCAATTTTCCGGATCATGCTTGAGTGGGTGTGTCGGCTTCGCCCGCCTGGAAGAGGCCGACCCTCAAATCCTTGGCTATATAGATGGTCTCGCCGTCGGCTTTCAGCCAGCCATCGCCGGTGCCGAGGGTGAATTTCCGCCGGATCACGCGCTTCAGCTCGACGATATATTCGAGCTTCTTCATGGTCGGCAGCACCATGCCGGAGAATTTCACCTCGCCCACGCTCAAAGCGCGGCCCTTGCCTGGCGCGCCGAGCCAGCCCAGGAAGAAGCCGAGCAACTGCCAGAGCGCATCAAGCCCGAGGCAGCCCGGCATGACCGGATCGCCTTTGAAATGGCAGGGGAAAAACCAGAGATCGGGCTTCACGTCGAGCTCGGCCACGATACGCCCCTGGCCGTGCTCGCCGCCTTCCTCCGCGACATAGGAGATGCGGTCGAACATCAGCATCGGCGGAAGCGGCAATTGCGCGTTGCCGGGGCCGAACAATTCGCCCCGCGCGCAAGCCAACAGGTCCTCGTAGTCGAATTGGTCCCGCCGCTCAGACATCGGTTCTCGACTGCCTCCCGACCATCAACGCTTACGAAATTGGGTGGTTTCCTAACACAGACAAGAGCCCTTCAAAAGCCCGCGTCATCGGCGGACGAGCGCAGCCAGAGGGTGTTTTCCGGGGTTCAAGGCCTATATCCGGCAAAGGTGTCCGCCGTTGGACCTGTCCGGGGCGGGCTCGATCCGGCACTCGATCTGACCTGGGTCAAGTGCGCGGCGTTGCAGGGGAGCCTGCTTTCAGACTATATTTCCCTGAATTTATCGGACATGGTCAACGACGATGCATAGGCCGCCTCAGGGCACGCACAAATTGCCAACCGAGCCCAGCCAAGGGAACGTCGCCAAGATTCTGCGCGATGCGGGCTTGCGGCCTACGCGGCAGCGCGTGGCGCTGGCCCATCTCCTGTTCGCCGAGGGCGACCGTCACGTCACGGCGGAGACGCTGCACGAGGAGGCGCTGGCGCGCAAAGTGCCGGTGTCGCTGGCGACCGTGTACAACACCCTGCACCAATTCACCGAGGCCGGCCTCTTGCGCGAGGTCGCGGTGGAAGGCGCCAAGACCTATTTCGATACCAACACGTCGAACCACTATCATTTCTTCTGCGAGCATTCCGGCAAGCTCGTGGATATCTCGACCGGCGCGATCCGCATCGAGGGACTGCCCGAGGCGCCCGACGGCATGACCATCTCCCGCGTCGATGTGCTGGTCAGGCTCGTGGACAAGCGCTAGGCGCCGGTCGCGACGAGGCTACTTCACTTCCTCGCCCTTATAGACGCCCCAGAGCTTGTCCTGCTGCACATAGCCGGAATAGTCGTCCACCGAGACGTTGCACCATTCCCCGTCGCAGGACAGGATGTTGCCGAGGACGCCCGACTGAAGCTCGGCCACGGCGCGCGAGTTCGTCGAATTGGAGCCATAAAGGCGCACCCGCTCCTCGCCCTTCGACCAGGGGGTAACGAGCGCGGTGCGGCGCGCGCTGAGCAGGCTGTGGAACACCCAGCCGTCGGCGCCTTCGCTGTCGCGCACGCGCCGCCAATTGTCCGATTCGGCGATCACCTCGACGGGGAGCCCGGCGCGGGAGAACACCCAGACGATGGCCTGGTCGGTGCTCGGCCCTTTGCGTACATTGACCTTGTCGGATTTGAGGCTCACGAAGCGCGGAACGGGCAGCGCGGTCTTGCCGGTGGCCTCGACCGCCGCCTGCTTGACGCTGTCCTCGGCGGCGCTGGCCTCGATGGCGGACGCAAAGATCAGCCCTAGCGCCATCGCGACCCTGATCGAAAACAGATGCCTCACCCTTTCACCCCGCCTTGGCGCCAATTGCTGCAATCCCTGAAAGATGGCTTCCGGCCCCCGAATCGGCCTGCCCGCGACAGTCCTGGATGACTGAGAAAAGTGAAAGGATCGTGGCCCTAGGCCAAGATGACGCTTTATCTCGGAAAGCCGGTTCTGTTAGAGAAAGCGGCGCGTTTACCCGAAGCGCCTCAAGATGACGCGGGAGGCCCCCTCCCGCCCCAATCCTAATTGGACGAATAATGGCTGAACGACCCCTCGTTATCGTCACGCGTAAGCTCCCCGACGTGGTGGAGACGCGCCTACGCGAGCTTTTCGACGCGCGCCTCAATCTCGAGGATAAGCCGTTCACGCGCGAGGAGCTGATCGACGCCGCCAAGACCGCCAATGTACTGGTGCCGACCGTCACCGACCGCATCGACCGTGCCGTGTTGAGCCAGGCGAGCCCCAATCTCAAGCTCATCGCCCAGTTCGGCACCGGCGTCGACAATATCGACCTGGAGACCGCGCGGAACCGCTCGATCCTCGTCACCAATACGCCGGGCGTGCTGACCGAGGACACCGCCGACATGACCATGGCGCTGATTATCGCGGTGCCGCGCCGGCTGACCGAAGGCGCCACGCTGCTGAAGAGCGGCGCCAATGGATGGCAAGGCTGGTCGCCGACCTGGATGCTCGGCCACCGCATTTTCGGCAAGCGGCTCGGCATTGTCGGCATGGGGCGCGTCGGGCAGGCCGTGGCCAAGCGGGCCAAGGCCTTCGGACTTCAGATCCACTATCACAATCGCAGGCGCGTGGCGCCCGAGGTCGAGAAGGGGCTCGAGGCGACCTATTGGGACAGCCTCGACCAGATGCTCGCCCGCATGGACATCATCTCCATCAACTGCCCGCATACGCCCGCGACCTATCATTTGCTCTCGGCGCGCAGGCTCGCTTTGCTGAAACCTTCCTCCTATGTGGTCAACACGGCGCGCGGCGAGGTGATCGACGAGAACGCGCTCGCCCGCATGATCGAGAACAACGAGCTTGCCGGCGCCGGCCTCGACGTGTTCGAGCACGAGCCGGCGGTGAACCCGAAACTGCTCAAGAGCAACAAGGTGGTCGTCCTGCCGCATATGGGCTCGGCGACGCTGGAAGGCCGCGTCGACATGGGCGAGAAGGTGATCATCAACATCAAGACCTTCCTCGACGGCCACGCACCGCCGGACCGCGTCCATCCGGCGATGTTCTAGCTCCGAAAGTCGGAAGCTGGAATTCGGGCAAAAGCCCAAGCTCCATCCCTCCCCTTGATGGGGAGGGCGGCGCGCTGTCTTCGGCGCGCCGGGTGGGGTGAAGCCTTTCCCCCACCCCAGCGTCGCAAAGCGCCGCCGGACCTCCCCACGAGGGGGAGGTATGGAGAATGGGCGAGCTATCCGAACGCGATCAACAATCGCGGAGTTCGGGACTTTTCACATGCTCGGGGCGGAAACCCATGCCGATGAGCCGGGCCGGGATGCGGCGGAGAAACGGCAGGCGATTGAACAGCGTCACCACGAAAGGCGGCCGCGGGCGCTCCGTCATGCTCAGCACGTTGCTGATCACGCGCTTCTGGATAAAGAGCTGCACTCCCTGCATCATCTTGGTCGGCCATTCGCGGCACGCCTGCACGCTCCCAAGCTGATCGGCCGGCACGCGCCCCTTGCTGAGCGGCTCCCAGAGAAGGTTGGCCGTGGCGACCGCATCCTGTATCGCGAGATTGATGCCAACCCCGCCGATCGGCGACATGGCGTGCGCCGCGTCGCCGATGCAAAGGAGCCCCGGCCGGTGCCAGCGCTCGAGGCGATCAACCGTCACGGTGAGCAGCTTCACGTCATCCCAAGAGCCAATCTCCTGCACGCGACTGGAGAACTCAGGGTTCAAGCTCGCCACGGCAGCGCGAAAAGCCTCTAGCCCCCTGAGGCGTAGCTCCTCGAAGCCGCCTTTCGGAATGACATAGGCGCATTGCCAATAATCGCCGCGGTCGAGCGTGACGAAGACCACGCCCGCCTGGATGCGGCCGAATGTCTCCTGACTGTCCTCGGGCCGCTTGGAGAGGCGAAACCACAGCACGTCCATCGGCGCGCCGAAATCCTCGACCTTCAGCCCTGCGAGCGCCCGCACATCGGAGTGGCGGCCGTCGGCCCCCACGACGAGATCGGCTCTGATCTCGAGCGGGCCGTCCGGCGTCTCGGCATAAAGCCCCAAGACGCGGCCCTGCTCCATGATGAGATCGGTGACGCGCGCCAGCATTCTGAGGTGGAAGCCGGGATAGCGGCGAGCCTGGTCGGCGAGGAAATCGAGGAAGTCCCATTGCGGCATCAGCGCGATGAAGCGGCAATGTGTCGGCAGATGCGAAAAATCGGCGAGGACGATGTGCGTCTCTCCGATCTGGCCGCCAATCTCGCGCAGCTCCTGATGCGGCCGCTTGAGGAAATCCTCAAGGATCCCGAGCTCGTACATGATCTCGAGCGTCGATGGGTGGATGGTGTCGCCGCGGAAATCGCGCAGGAAATCGGCGTGCTTCTCCAGCACCACGACGTCGATGCCGGCGCGCGCCAAGAGAAGGCCGAGCATCATGCCGGCAGGGCCGCCTCCGGCGATGGCGCATTGTGTGGTGATGGTCTCCGCTGCCATGCTTAGCCGCCTGCCTCGGCTAAGGCTTTGCGGTGATGGGACAAATCGTGGAAGCGCGGGGTGCGGCCGTTCAGCGGGTTCTCAGGGTCCCAGCCATAGGCGACAGTGGTGAAGCGCGCGGCGAGCGCGTCGTAGAGCAACAGCCTCCCCACCAGGCTCTCGCCTAAGCCAAGCAGCTCCTTCACCACCTCGACCGCGGCAAGGGTGCCGATCACGCCCGCGACCGCGCCGAGAATGCCGGCTTCCGAGCAGGGCGCGACCGTGCCTTCCGGTGGCGGCTCGGGAAACAGGCAGCGATAGGATGGAAGCGGGTTGCCCGCATCGTCCGGCGCGAAGGCGCGGAAGGTGGTGAGATGGCCGTCGAAGGGCCCGACGGCGGCGAAGACGAGCGGGCGCTTGGCAAGATAGCAGGCGTCGTTGACGAGATAGCGCGTGGCGAAATTGTCGGAGCCGTCGGCGACGATGTCATAGGCGCGGATGATATCCAGGGCATTCTCCGGCACAAGCCGCGTCGTATAGAGGCGCGTCTGCACATGCGGGTTGAGGCGCTCGATGGTCGCCGCGGCGCTCTTGGTCTTGGGCCGCCCTACGCTCTTCGTGTCGTGGACGATCTGGCGCTGGAGATTGTCGAGGCTCACGCGGTCGCTGTCGATGATGCCGATCTCGCCTATGCCGGCGGCGGCAAGATAGAGAATGAGCGGCGAGCCGAGCCCGCCGGCGCCGACCACGAGCACGCGCGCGGCTTTCAGTCTCTGCTGGCCCTCGCCGCCGATCTCCTTCAGCACCAGCTGGCGCTTGTAGCGCTCGATCTCCTCAGGAATAAGCATGGTGGCTTGAACTTATGCCTTCCGCACGGTCGCTGCCAGTGAGGCCTACCCGGTGGAGCCGAAGCCGCCCTGCCCGCGGGTCGTGGCGCCGAGTGCCTCGACCGCGACGATCTCAACTTGGGCGACCGGGGCGATCACGAGCTGGGCGATGCGATCCCCGCGGCGGACGATGAAGGGCTCGCTGCCATGGTTGATGAGCAGCACCATCAGCTCGCCGCGATAGTCGCAATCGATGGTGCCGGGGCTGTTTAGAAGCGTCACGCCGTGCTTCAGCGCTAGGCCGGAGCGGGGGCGGATCTGCGCCTCGTAGCCGGCCGGCAATTCGAGCGCAAAGCCTGTGGGAATGAGCGCGCGGGCGCTGGGCAATAGTTCGAGGGGCTCGCCTTCAGACAGGCCGGCGACCAGATCGAGGCCGGCAGCGTGTTTCGATTGATAAGAGGGGAGCGGCAAGCCCTCCCCGTGCGGGAGCCGCTTCACGCGGATCGTGATGCTCATTCAGCCGCCGAACGCATGGCGG
>JALHTP010000221.1 GCA_022865725.1 Methyloceanibacter sp.
GAGTTTGCCCTGTGACCCCCACCTGGCGCGCCTATGGCGCGCCACCCTCCCCCTTTCAGGGGAGGGATTCGAAGTCCGGCGTGCCGTTAGCTAAGGCGTGACCACGCCGCAGGCGATGCGGTCGCCGGCATTGCCGGCAGGGTCGGTCTTATAGTCGTCGGCGCTGGCATGGATGACGATCGCCGCACCGTCAGCGTCGAGCAGGGCGGACTCGGCGCTGAGCGTCACGGTCGGGTTCAGCACCTCGACCTGGATCTTGCCGTCCGCCGGCACATGCAGGTTTGGCATGTCGCCCGCGTGCGGGCCTTCCGGGTTCATCAACCCGTGCTTGGTCTCGTCGGGGTTGAAATGGGGGCCTGCCGATTTGAAATCGGGCGGCTCGCATTTGCCGACAGCGTGGATGTGGAAGGCATGCTCGCCGGGAGGGGCGGCGGTCAGATCGAGGCTGATCAGGAGCCCGCTCGGGGTCGAGATCAGCGTGACGTTGCCTATTTCGTTGCCGTTGGCGTCCTTCAGCACGGCGCCCGCTTTGTCGACCGCCAAAGCAGGCTGGGCGAGCAGCAGAGCACCGGCTAACGAGGCGGCGAGGCAAATGTGTCTCATGACGATCCTCCTGCTGCGGCCTGCCAGTTGGGTGTCATCGTCCGCGAAGGCGGACGATCCAGTAACCCATGTGAGTCGCGCTTTGGTTCGACTCCTGAGGATACTGGATGCCCGCCTTCGCGGGCGTGACAATGTTTGAATTGACGGGAGCTATACTCAGCGCGGCAGCGCGACCCAGTAATCCATGTCGAGCACGACGCCGTCCTCGTGGCTGCCGTCGGATTTCAGGCCGGGGAAGTCGGCGCAAGCCCGATCCTTGACGGCGAAGGTCCGGAGGCGCAGCGCGCCCATGTCGCTCCTCCCCGGCAGCTCGGTCTTATCGAGCACCTCGCTCCAGGCATAGATGGTGTCGCCGGCGAAGGACGGCGCCACGTGGCGCGCGCCGTTCAGCCCGAGAATATGGAAGGCGTTGGCGAGACCGTTGAAGCTCAAGCTCCGCGCGATCGAGATGATATGCCCACCATAGACGAGGCGGCGCCCGAACCGTCTTTTGCCTTCCACATGCTGATTGAAATGCACCCGCGCGGTGTTTTGGAACAGGCGGGTGGCGAGCTGGTGCTCGGCTTCCTCGATGGTCTGCCCGTCCACATGGTCGATCTTCTCGCCGACCGTGTAGTCGTCCCAGCGCTTGGGTGAGCCGGCCAGCGCGTCGTCGTAGCGGCTCATGTCGAGAGGGGGAAGCGCCGCGCCGAGCGTCGCGGGATCGACGCTGGCGGCAAGCTCAGGCACCATCGCGGCGGGCGCCGGCGCATCCACGTCGCGCTTATTGACCATCACCCAACGCGCATAAGACAGCACAGTCTGCCCGCGCTGGTTCTTTCCCGTCGAGCGCACATAGACCGTGCCGCTCTTCTTGTTTGAGTTCTCCTTCACGCCGATGACTTCGGAAGTCGAGGCCAGCGTGTCGCCGGGATAGACCGGAGCCAAAAAGCGGAACTCGGCATAACCGAGATTGGCAATGGCGTTGCGCGAGATGTCCGGCACGGTCTTGCCGATGACGATATGGAACACGAGAAGGTCGTCGATGGGCGAGCGCGGATAGCCGATCGCGTGCGCGAAGGCGTCCGAGGACTGCACGGCGAAGCGCGGGCCGTACAGCGCGGTGAACAGGCTCACATCGCCAACAGTGAGCGTGCGCGGCGTGGCGTGCACGATCTCCTGGCCGAGCTTGAAATCCTCGAAGAAATTGCCGGTAACGGTCTTGTCGATCTGCGGTTGGTTCATGTGGTTTTCATGGGTTCGAGCGGGGCGACCATAGTTTGCGCCCCTTGTAGAAACAAGCGCTCGTGGGTGAGCGTCAGGTCGCGCCCTTCGGGTCGCTCGGAGCCGTCACTCGCGGAAACAGGAGCCGCTGATAGAACCAGCCGATGCCGATCAGCACGACGCCAAGGCCGAGGAAGGACAAAGCGCGGTAGATGCCGGTCAGGTCCGACATGTCGATGAGGAACACTTTCAGCACGGTGAGCACCACGACGGCGGCGGACGCCGCGCGCAAGGGCAGCGAGCGGAGCCAAATCCCCGCCGCCAGGAGCGCCACGCCGAAAACGAGCCAAACGGCCGAATAGCTATATTGCTCGGCGTCCGAGGTTACGCCTTCGGTCAGCACCGGCCCGTGATAGAGGGTGGCGATCTCGAGCGAGAGATAAGCGAGCGCGAGCGCCAGCGCCGTGGCGGCGGCCGTCCGGCTGTACCAATAAGGCCGCGTGTTGTGGGTGATGATGGCGAGCGCGCCGGCGAGCAGAGCGGGCAGCCCATAGCCGAGCAGGATCAGATTGATGAACGGTCCGCCGACGGGTTCGCCGGTGAACAAAGGATTGGCGCTGACCCCGAGACTGAACACGATCATGGCGAAGACGCACGCGGCGAGGAGTTGCGCGCCGAGATCGTGGACGATGCTCCCGCTTTTCAGGCGCAGGCGTTCCAGCCCGATGACGACGGCGAGCAGGAGAGAGACATCCAGCGCCGCCTCGGCGAGCGCGCTGCCAACTCCATAAGGGTCGCCCGTCAGATAGTGGCGGACCTCGAGCACGATGAGGAGCACGGTGAAGAGAATGGCGGCGGCATCGACGATCCTGACCGGCACGTCGTCGGCGCGGCGCCTCAGCATATTGCCCGCGAGCC
>JALHTP010000222.1 GCA_022865725.1 Methyloceanibacter sp.
GGGAAGCAGGCGTTAGAGTCAATCCACTAGACGACGGGTTCTTCCTCGGGCACGGGCTTGGCGGCTTTGGCCTTGGCCAGCTTGCGCAACGCTTCCTGCTGCTGGTCGGGCCCGACGAGACCGGCGGAGACAATGAGCTTCGCCGCATCCTCGACGGCGAGTGCGAGCGGGAGCACCTCGCTTGCCGGCACGAAGACGATGAAGCCGGTGGTTGGATTGGGACCGTTCGGCATGAACACGGTGATGAGCGGATTGCCGCCGCCGATCTTCTCCTCGATCTCGTGCGGCGGATCGCCGGCGAGAAACACGATGGCGTAAATTCCGCGCCTGGGGAACTCGACCAGCCCAACGCGCTTGAACGAGGTGCCGCTCTTGGAGAAGATCGTCGTGAAGATCTGCTTGATCAGCCGGTAGACGCCGCGCACCACCGGCATGCGGTCGAGCATCATCTCGCCATAGCTGACGATGGTGCGCCCGAACAAATTGGCGGTGGTCGCGCCCACCACCATCAGCCCGAAGATGCCGACGATGAGGCCAACGCCCGGAACGTTGAAAGGAAGATAGGTGTCGGGCAGGTAGGCCTGGGGCAGAAGCGGCTTCACCCAGGCATCGACCAAATTGATGAACCACCACACGACGTAGAGGGTGATGGCGACCGGGCCGACGACGATGAGACCGGTGAGGAAATAGCCGCGCAGGCGCGGGCCGATATGCGATGAGGCAGGCTCTGCGTCTGCTCCAGCCAGCAATACCAGCTGATCCTCGGACGCTGCGCTTTCGGATGCGGACTTGTCTTTGATCTTCATGGGGCTTTCAGAACGACGATTCAAACGCAACTGCGGCTTGCGACAGGCACCCGCCGGAAGCGCATTAGCACATCCTCATTAAAGAAAGTGAGGCCGGCTTGGTACGCGGGAACTGAGGCTACGCCTCGACGCGTCATGCGGGGATAGGCGGCTCAAGGCGTCGCGAGAGAGCAATCGATCCCGCTCCGCTTCAAGGCGTTGCAGACTTTAAGGCTTTCCGCCTTGTCCGGGAAGGGTCCGATCCGGAGGCTGTAGAAGGTGCCGAAATTACCGATATCGACCTTCTCGATCTGGGGCTGTGCGCCCGACACGTCCTGCCGCTGCGATACTTTCTTCCACAGCGCCTTGGCCTCGTCCTCGGAGCGGCTGGTGGCAAGTTGCAGGCGGTAGGCGCCGCCGGCCGAGGGGGCCGCCGCCGGTTGCGCCTGCGGCTCCGCTTCAGCGCTCCGATTGAACAGGCGCGACCAGCGGCTGTTGCTTTCGCTTCCGCCCGCGCTCGCCGAGGCTGCTTGGCTGTCGGTGGTGGTGGACCAACTCGAGCCCGCGGCAGCGGCCGACGACTGAGCTGGGGGCTTGCTCGGTGGAGGCGTTGGCGCGGGCGATGCCGAGGCCGCAGGCGATGGCTGCGGAGCTGGCGGTACCGGGGCGGGCGAGCCGGTCGCCGATCCGAACCAGCGCGTGAGACGGTTGCCGCCGCCGCTGCTGCTGCTGCTTGGTTGCTGCTCTCCGGCGACCGAGGTGCTCCAGGCGCCCGCGTCCGCCGTGCGAGTAGGCGGCGGCGCAGAGGCTTCGTTCCGCGCGCTTGCGCTCGACCCGCCTTGATCCTCGGGGCGTACTTCCGTGGAAAAAGCGGCGATGGCGGCGGCGCCTGCAACCGAGCCTCCATTTTCCGCGATGAGCGCGTCGACCTCGCCGCCTCCGGCCTTGCGCGCCGCGGCAATCTCGGCGGCGCCCTCTCGGCTGAGGCCCGCGGCCTGGAAGGCGAGCCCGCGATTGACCAGCGCCTTGATCCGGTCAGGCTCCGGCAGCCCGAGCCAGATGGCGGCGCCGAGATCGGCGATGGCGTGGGCCGGCTCCCCCATCTTGCGATAGGCGATGCCTCTCAGATAAAGCGCCTTGGCCGCCTCGCCCGGCGTGGCGCTATCGGAATTGATGGTGGCGGAAAGCTGCCGCACCGCGGCGTCATATTTGCCGGCCGCCAAGGAGGCGGCGCCGCTTTTGAGCCCGGCGTCCTCCGCCTGGGCCGGCAGGGAGGCAGCGCCAAGCGCAAGCGCCGCGGCCAGAATGCACGCGCGCGGGAGGTGGTGCCCGCCGAAAGCAAGACGGCGCGCCCGGAAGGACTTCCGATTTTCGGCCATGTCATTGCTCAAACAAAGAAATCGGGCAAATCCGAGGCTATAGTCTATTCCACCGTCACGGATTTTGCGAGATTTCGCGGCTGATCCACGTCGGTCCCCATGAAGACGGCCGTGTAATAGGCGATCAGCTGCACCGGCACGGCATAGACCAGCGGCGCCACGAAGCGGTGCACCGGCGGCACGGCGAGATAGGCTGCGACGGCGCAGCCGGTGCTCGAAGGGTCCGCATCGCTGACCAGCACGATCCTTCCGCCCCGCGCCGCGACCTCCTGCATGTTGGAGACGGTCTTATCGAAGAGATCGTCGCGCGGCGCGATGACGATGACCGGCATGTTCTCGTCGATCAGGGCGATCGGCCCATGCTTCAGCTCGCCGGCGGCATAGCCTTCAGCGTGGATGTAGGAGATCTCCTTGAGCTTGAGCGCGCCTTCCAGAGCGATCGGGTAGCTCGACCCGCGGCCGAGATAGAGCACGTCGCGCGCCTTGGAGAGCTGATGCCCGAGCGCCTCGTAAGGCTTCTCATCGCGCAGCACCGTCGCCATGAGGCGCGGCACCTCGCCCAGCGCCTGGACCAGCTCGGCCTCGAGCGCAGGGCCGATCACGCCGCGCGCTTTGCCCGCCGCGATGGCGAGGCAGGCAAGCACCGTAAGCTGGCAGGTGAAGGCCTTGGTCGAGGCGACGCCGATCTCCGGCCCGGCAAGCGTCGGCAGGATGGCGTCCGATTCCCGCGCGATCGAGGATTCGCGCACATTGACGATGGAGAGAATGTGCTGGCCTTGCGCGCGGCAATAACGCAGCGTGGCAAGCGTATCGGCGGTCTCGCCAGATTGCGAGACGAACAGCGCCGCGCCTCCGGTATCGAGCGCCGTCTCGCGATAGCGGAACTCAGAGGCGATATCGACATCGACGGGCAGCTTCGCCCAGCGCTCGAACCAATATTTGGCGACGAGGCAGGCATAGAAAGCGGTGCCGCAAGCCGACAGCGAGAGCCGGGTGAGTCTGGCGAAGTCGAAGGGAAGCGCGGGGATGTCGACGCGGTTCGTGGCGAGATCGACATAGGCTGCCAGCGTGTGGCCGATCACTTCCGGCTGCTCGTGGATCTCCTTGGCCATGAAATGGCGGTGGTTGCCCTTGTCGACGAGGAGCGCGGTGGCGAGCGAGCGGGTGATCGCCCGCTCCACGGCGTTGCCGTTGCGGTCGCGGATGGCGACGCCCTTCCGCGTCATCACCGCCCAGTCGCCGTCCTCGAGATAGGCGATCTCGTCGGTGAAGGGGGCGAGAGCGATCGCGTCGGAGCCGACGAACATCTCGTCCTTGCCATAGCCGATGGCGAGCGGGCTCCCCTGGCGCGCCACGATCATCAGATCGTTAAAGCCGGCGAAGATCATGGCCAGCGCAAAGGCGCCCTTGAGCCGCTTCAGCGCATGGTAGACCGCGCGGATGGGATCGCTGCCGGCTCTCAGCTCGCGGGTGATGAGATGGGCGATGACCTCGGTGTCGGTGTCGCTGGTGAACACCGCGCCTTGGGCGATCAGCTCTTCCTTCAGCTCGCGGAAATTCTCGATGATGCCGTTATGCACGACCGAGACGAGATCGGTCATGTGCGGGTGCGCGTTGGATTCGATCGGCTTGCCGTGGGTGGCCCAGCGGGTATGGCCGATGCCGGTGTCCCCATGGAGCGGGGATCTCTTGAGCAGGTCTTCGAGATTGCGCAGCTTGCCTTCGGCGCGGCGGCGGCCGAGATGGCCGTTCTCGACGGTGGCGACGCCCGCGGAATCGTAGCCGCGATATTCCAGGCGCTTCAGCGCGTCGACCAGCTGTTCGGCAACAGGTCCTTTGCCGAGGACGCCAACGATGCCGCACATCGTCCCCTACTCCCTCACACCCTGGCTACTGGTTAATTGGCACCGTTCTGTGTCGCAACTCACGCTCTATGTCCTCTTGTTTCCGCCGTTCTTCGGCTTGCGCTTGCGCCGCTCGCGCATTTTCGCCGCCCACCCTTCGCGCTCTTCCTGCGGACTTCTTGTGAGCGCCAGCGCATCGGGCGCGACGTCCTTGGAGATGACGCTTCCCGATCCGATATAGGCGCCCTCCCCGATCTTGACCGGCGCCACGAGCGATGAGTTGGAGCCTATGAAGGCGTCCGCCCCGATCTCGGTCCGATGCTTGGCGAAGCCGTCATAGTTGCAGGTGATGGTGCCGGCGCCGACGTTAGCGCGCGCGCCGACGCTCGTGTCGCCGATATAAGTTAGATGGTTAACCTTGGCGCCCTCGCCGATCTCCGACTGCTTGATCTCGACGAAATTGCCGACATGCGCGTCCTTGGCGAGGACGGCTCCGGGCCGCAGCCGCGCGAATGGGCCGACCGTCGCCCCTTTGCCGATGCGCGAGTCCTGCATGTAGCAGAAGCTCTTGATGGTGGCGTCGTCTTCGATGACGACGCGCACGCCGATCACCACATGCGGCTCGATGATCACGTCCTTGCCGATGCGGGTGTCGTGGCTGAGGAACACCGTCTCGGGCGCCACCAGCGTCGCGCCATTGGCCATGACGCTCGCGCGCAGCCGCCGCTGCATGAGGATTTCCGCCTCGGCGAGCTCGGCGCGGGAGTTCACTCCGAGCACTTCCTCCGCGTTCGACAAGACCATGCGCGCTTCGAGCCTGTCGCCGCGGGCGAGCGCAGCCGCGTCGGTGAGATAGAATTCCTTGTTGGCGTTGTCGTTGCCGATGCGGCCGAGAAGGCCGAGCAAGGTCTTGCTCGAGCGGAACGCCATGATCCCCGAATTGCAGAGGGTGAGCGCGCGCTCCTCCTCGCTTGCGTCCTTCTCCTCGCGAATGGCCGCAAGGCGGCCGCGGTCGTCGAGAAGGAGCCGGCCGTAGCCCGTGGGGTTCTCCGCCTCGAAGCCGATCACCACGAGGTCGGCGCCTGAGATGAGCTCGGCGCGAGCTTTGTGCAGCGTCTCAGGCATTAGCAGCGGCGTGTCGCCATAAAGAACAAGCACGTGACCCTGGAATTCCTCGACGGCGCGCCGCGCGGCCTTGACCGCATCGGCGGTGCCAAGTTGCTCGGCCTGAACGAACATTTCGATCTTCGGATCGAGCGCGGTTGCCGCGGCGGCGACCTCGTCCATCCCCGGCCCGACCACGACCGCGCAGCGGGTGAGCCCCGCCGCCTTCGCCGCATGCAGCACATGCGCGAGCAGCGGCGCGCCGGCAAGCCTGTGCAGCACCTTGGGCCGGTCGGACTTCATCCGCGTGCCTTTGCCCGCGGCAAGGATAATGGCGAGAGCCGGAGTTTCAGTCATGCCGCCTCAGTCAGCCTTGGATCGCTGCCAATTTGCATCGAGAACTTCAGCAAATATCATGCTTCACGCGTTGAAAGAGAGGGTGAGGCTTGAGGCGCGTTCATCCTGTCCTTAAAGAGTAACAAGCGAATCGCCGCCCCAGGCTTCGGGAACGGCGACCTGTCTAGTCCAAACCCCGAGCGAGGGCCATAACCCTCGCAAGGCAGACTGTCCCGCCCTAGGATCGCTTCTAGAAATTGACCGGGCAGGCAGAGCGAGTATCTTCTCTTGCCCGGCGGCGCAAATCGTGAGCCAAGCCTTATTGGTGTCGCTTTTCCGCCGGATTTTCGAAACGGGAGGCTTCGAAACCCATGGCTCTGCATCGCCGGACAGGCTCACGGAACTGGGCGCGAGGCGTGCTCGCGTTCTTCTGGATCGTGCTGGCCGGCGTTTCCGGCGTCTATCTCTTCAGCGCTTTCAGCGACCCGACCGCGCTTGGCGGCCAGCTGGTCACGTTGAATCCGCTTCCAGGAGGGTCCGGAGACACCACGTCGGCCTTGTCGCCGGATCAGCGCGACCAGGAGCTGGCCGAGATCAAAGCGAGCTTGCGCGAGCTGACGCAGCAGATGACCGAGCTCAGCCAGCACCTGAAGCCGAATGAGAAGGATGCGGCGCGGTTGCCTGGGTCTTCGGGCGCGAGCTCCCCGCCGGCCTATGAGCCGTCTGCGCCCGCTGCCGCCGAGGCGAAGAAGCCCGAGATCGCAGCTTTGACGCCCGCTCCTTCGCCTCCGGCCGCTCCACCCGCGGAAGAAGCCAAAGCCAAGCCGGCGGAAAAGCCCGTCGAGGCGACCAAGCCTGCCGAGGCCCCAGAGCCGGAAGCGAAGCCCGTCGAGCAGGCCGCGGTCGAGGTGAAGCCTACCCCACCCGCGCCGCCTGAGGTCAAGCCCGCGCCTAAGCCTTTCGAGCCGCCACCCGTCGCCGTGTCGCCGATCGACGATGTCCCGGCCGAAGAAGAATCCGAGGCGAGTGGCGATCTGTCGGCGCCGCCTCCTTCCCCCGCCGCTGAGGAAGCGCAAACTCCGGCTGCATCGCCGTCTACCCCGCCATCGCCGCCTGCGCCCGCGGCCACGGAAAGCGCAGCCTTGGATCCGATGGTGCTCCCGCCTGCCGCCAATGACGGCTCGACGCGCTACGGCATCGAGATCGGCGCGGTCGCCAAGCAAGACGGTCTCAGGCCTCTCTGGCGCGAGTTCCTCACCAATCATGGGGCCCTTGTCGCCGGGCTCCAGCCGCGCCGTGTGCTTGCGCCGGACAAGAAATGGCGGCTGATCGCCGGTCCGTTCTCCAGCGCCGCCGAGGCCGCGCAGGCTTGCGCGCTGTTCAAGAAAGCGTCGCGGCCTTGCGAGGCCACCGTCTACGCGGGCGACTCGCTCTAGCTTTTTGTTGCGACACTTGTTCGGATGTCATGCTGGAGCTCCGTCGCGGCAATCGCATCGCGGACCTTCTCGGGATCGAGGCTCTGCGCCCGATTGATGGCGTCGGCGAAGACATGCACCGCGGCGGCAGACTGCGCCGCCTGATAGGGCGCCTCATAGGCGTAGGCCGCCTCGAACGCTCTCGCGAAGTCCTCCGCCGTGCCGAACAGCTCGTCCTTGTAGCCGAGCGAGCGGTGCCATTGATGGGCGCAGAACGCGTGCTCCGCCACCTTGCCCATTTTCTCGGCGATCTGCGCGGAGTCGCAATGGGTCATGGCGATGATCGGAACGTAGACTTGCAGCGATTTGATCTGGCTGATCGCCGTGAGCGCGCCCTTCTCGTGGCCGGAAATCACCAGCACGTCGGGCTTCAAGGCCTTCACCTTGGTGAGGGTGACCGACATGTCGTTGAGCTCGGACGGGAGCTGGTCGTCGATGACGATCATCATGCCGTGACGTTGCACGTCCTCGATCACGCCGGCGCGCACGTCTTGCGCGAACGGATCGTTCTCCATGGCGAGCGCGACTTTCAGCGTTTCCTTGGTCTTGCCGAGCTTGTCGGCATGCTCGGCCGCGAGATCGATGGCGGGCGTGAGATATTGGTCGGAGGTGGAGAGCACGGCGAAAATGTAGCGATAGCCTTTGGTGAACAGCTCGCGCGCCGCGCCGTTCCCTTCGACCATCGGCACCTTGTATTTCTCGACGACCGGCAGAATGGCCTTGGTCAGGCCCGAGCTGTACGGCCCGAGCATGAACTTGACGCCGTCCTGCTTCACCAGGCGCTCGGCAAGCTCGGTGCCGCGGGCGGGAGTCGACTCGTCGTCGTAATAGCGGACCACGAAGCGGTAGCTCCTGCCGCCGATGCTCACGCCGCCTTTGTCGTTGATCTTGTGGACCGCGAGCTCGTAGCCGTTCTTGGTGTTGGCGCCGTTCAGCGCGTATTTGCCGGTCAAGGACACGGCCGCGCCGAGAATAATGATGTCCTCCGCGCCAGGAGACGAGGCGCCGCCCAGAGTGCACAGAAGGATGGCCGCTAGGCCGGCCCGCAACAGGCGCACAGCCCTCACTTATCCAACCCCCGCCGCTTAGGTCCGCGAATCCCTCGTGGACAACCCTACGCCGTCTGCCGCGCGCCGTTCAATCTGCGCCAGCGAATTCCCCTGCTATCGGAAGTTGTAAATCGTCCCCCTGCCCTGCCCAACCGCCTCGCCAGCGCCCATCGCTAAAGCGGATCGGCGTTGAAGGTGTCGCAAGCATCGAGCTTGCCGCTCTCGTAGCCGCGCTTGAACCAGCGCACGCGCTGTTCCGATGAGCCGTGGGTGAAGGCGTCGGGCACGACATAGCCTTGCGTCTGTTTCTGGATGCGGTCGTCGCCGATGGCGCTTGCCGCGTTCAGGGCCTCGTCGATGTCGCCCGGCTCGATGATGTTCTTGGTCTCCTCGGCATGATTGGCCCAGATGCCGGCAAAGCAATCCGCCTGGAGTTCCATGCGAACCTGGAGCGCGTTGGCTTCGCCTTGGCCCAGGCGCTGGCGTGCCGCCTCGACCTGATCGGCGATGCCGAGAAGCTTCTGCACGTGATGGCCGATCTCGTGCGCGATAACATAGGCTTGCGCGAAATCGCCCGGCGCGCGGAACTTGGTCTTGAGCTCCTCGTAGAAGTCGAGGTCGATATAAACCTTCTCGTCGTTCGGGCAGTAGAAGGGACCCATTTGCGCGAGCCC
>JALHTP010000223.1 GCA_022865725.1 Methyloceanibacter sp.
CAGCATTGGTGAAAAACCGGCCCATGCGCCAGGTAAAGGCAAGTCGTAGCCGTCATGGCGCATCGCTTCCGGCTTCCGCTCCTCCTCATACGGCATGGCGTGGGGCTCGCGGCCGTGGCGCTCATCGTCGCCGGCGCCCAACCTTCCGAGGTTAGCTTCATGAAGATCGAGCGCGTCACGAGCCCGGGCGGCATCGAAGCCTGGCTCGTCGAAAGTCACGCCAACCCCCTGATCGCTATGCGCTTCGCCTTCCGCGGCGGCGCCACCCAGGATGACCCCGGCAAGGAAGGCCTAGCCTATTTCATCTCGGCCATGATGGACGAGGGCGCGGGTGAGCTGGATGCCGTCGCCTTCCAGGAGCGCGAGCAAGGGCTCGCCATGCGCATGGATTTCGACGCTAGCCGCGACGTCATGCTCGGCAATGTGCAGACGCTGACCGCCAACAAGGACGAGGTGTTCGATCTCGTGCGCCTTGCGCTGACCAAGCCCCGATTCGACCAGGACGCGGTCGAGCGCGTGCGCACCCAGATCCTGGCGGGGCTGAAATTCGACGAGAACGATCCCGAGACCGTGGCCTCGCTCGCCTGGGACCGGCTTGCCTTCCCGAGCCATCCTTACGGGCGCCCGATCAAGGGCAGCATGGCCTCCATCACCGCCATGTCGCCCGGCGACCTCAAGAACTATGTCGGCCGCGTCTTCGCCCGCGACAAGCTGGTGATCTCGGTGGTCGGCGACATCGACGCCGAGACCCTTGGGCGTGCGCTCGACCATATGTTCGGCGATCTCCCCGGCAATGCCGCGCTTTCACCGGTGGCCGAGGCCAATCCGCCGCTCGGCCCCACCCGCGAGATCATCGCGATGGACGTCCCGCAATCGGTGGCGCAGTTCGGCCATCGCGGTATTGCCCGCAAGGACGACGATTTCATCGCGGCCTACGTGCTCAACTATATCCTCGGCGGCGGCGGTTTCTCCTCGCGGCTCATGGAGGAGGTGCGCGAGAAGCGCGGGCTTGCTTATTCGGTCCACTCCAATTTGTTTCCCTTCCAGCACGGCGCCGTCTTCGTCGGCAATGTCGCGACCAAGAACGAGGCGGTCGGCCAGTCGCTGGAAGTGATCGAAAGCGAGCTGAGGCGGCTGGCCGACCAGGGGCCCACCGCCGAGGAGCTCGAAGACGCGAAAAGCTATCTCACCGGCGCCTATGCGCTCAGATTCGAATCGTCGTCGAGCATCGCCAGCCAGCTCCTGTGGATCCAGATCGAGGAGCTCGGCATCGATTACGTCGACCGGCGGAATGCGCTGATCGAGCAGGTGAGCCTCGCGGACATCAGCCGCGTGGCCAAGCGCCTGATCGAGGCCGACCGCCTCATCACCACCATCGTCGGCAAGCCGGTGGCGCCGAAGCCGCAGGCAGCCCCGGGCTAGCATGTCGCTGTCGCAATCCGTTCAGGGCTGCCTGGAAGCGACCATCGGCGGACTGGGCCTGCCGCAGGCTGCGCTTGACGCCAATCTTGCCAAGCTGGATCCGCGCCTTGCGTCCTTGCGCGAAGCCTACGCCAAATCCACGCTGCCTTTGCTGCGCATGCCCGAATGGCGGGACGACATCGCGCTCGCCCGCGAGGCTCTGCACAAGCTCACCCAGGGCGCCCGCACGCTCGTCTTTTTCGGGACGGGTGGGTCCAGCCTCGGCGGCCAGACGCTGGCCCAGCTCGGCGGTTGGGGCATCCCCGGCGACGACAAGCATGGCAGCGAGGCGCGCCCGCGCACGCGCTTCTACGACAATCTCGATGCGCGCACGCTCGAGCTCAGCCTCGCCGGCCTCGATCTCAAGACGTCGCGCTTCATCGTCATCTCGAAGTCGGGCGGCACGCCCGAGACGCTGGTGCAGATCATCGCCGCCATCGACGCCGTGCGGAAGGCGGGGCTTGAGGCGCAGATCCCGGATCTGTTCCTTGCCGTGACCGAGCCCGCCCAGCCCGGCAAGACCAACGGCTTGCGTGCGCTCTGCGAGAGCTTCTCCATCCCCATGCTCGATCATGATCCCAATATCGGCGGCCGCTTCTCCGCGCTCACCAATGTCGGGCTCTTGCCGGCGCTCGGCCGCGGCCTCGATGTCGAGGCGCTCAGGAAGGGCGCGGGCGCCGTGGTCGCAGCCATGCTTCAGGCCAAGAGCGCGGCCGACTTTGCGCCTACGATTGGCGCCAGCGTCGCCATCGGCCTCGCCAAGGAACGCGGCGTCCGTGCCAATGTGATGCTTCCTTATAGCGACCGCCTGTCGCGCTTCGCCGCCTGGTATGTGCAGCTCTGGGGTGAGAGCCTTGGCAAAAACGGGCAGGGCACGACACCGGTAGCGGCGCTTGGCCCCGTGGACCAGCACAGTCAGCTTCAGCTTTATCTCGACGGCGCGCCGCAGCATTTCATCACGATCATTCGTGAGAAATGCGACGGCACGGGTCCCCGCATCGCGCCCGACCTTGCGAGCCTGGCCGGCGCGGACTATCTGGCCGGCCATGCCGCCGGAGACTTGGTGGCGGCGCAGCAGCGCGCGATTCCCCAGGCCCTCATCGCCGCAGGGCGCCCGGTCCGCA
This sequence comes from Methyloceanibacter sp., assembly GCA_022865725.1. Classification (GTDB taxonomy): domain Bacteria; phylum Pseudomonadota; class Alphaproteobacteria; order Rhizobiales; family Methyloligellaceae; genus Methyloceanibacter. The sequence goes on from JALHTP010000223.1 coordinate 2,586, forward strand.
TCATCGACCTCGAGCTTCTGGACGAGACATCGCTCGGCGCCCTGATGATGCATTTCATGCTGGAAACCATCTTTGCGGCGCATCTTCTCGGCGTCGACCCATTCGACCAGCCGGCGGTAGAATCGGGTAAAATACTCACCCGCCGGTATCTCGCCGGCGAGCGGATCGAGGCATCAGATGCCCATACGACAGCTGCCGCCGAACCTCGTCAACCGCATCGCCGCGGGTGAGGTCGTCGAGCGGCCTGCGAGCGTCGTCAAGGAGCTGGTCGAGAACGCGGTCGACGCGGGCGCAAGCCGGATCGACGTCGCCACCTCGGGCGGAGGCTTGCGGCTCATCCGCGTGGCGGACGACGGCTCAGGCATGGGCGCGTCCGACCTAGCGCTTGCGGTTGAGCGCCACGCCACCTCGAAGCTCGCCGGTGACGATCTGTCCTCTATTCTGACGCTTGGCTTCCGCGGGGAAGCGCTGCCCTCGATCGGCGCCGTCGCCAGGCTCTCCATCCAGAGCCGCGCACAAGGCGCGGCGGAGGCCTATGAGGTCGCCGTCGATGGGGGGCGCAAATCCAAGCTCAAGCCTGCCGCTCTCGCCGCGGGCACCCGCGTCGAAGTGCGCGATCTGTTCTACGCGACGCCCGCGCGGCTGAAATTCATGAAATCGGAGCGGGTCGAGGCGGCGGCGATCGCCGACATGGTGAAGCGCCTTGCGCTGGCGCGGCCCGAGATCGCCTTCAGCCTCACCACCGAGGAGCGCACCGCCTTTCGCCTCGAAGCCTGCCCGCCCGGGCTGATGGATCATGGGCTGGCCCGGCTAGGTCGCATTCTCGGGCCGGACTTCGTCAAGGACGCGCTTCCCGTGCGCGCCATGCGCGGACCCGTGTCGATCGAAGGCTTCGCCGGCCTGCCGACGCTGCACCGGCCGAACAGCCTCCAGCTCTATCTCGCCGTCAATGGCCGCCCCGTGCGCGACAAGCTTCTCGCCGGCACGGTGCTCGCCGCATACGGCGATCTCGTGCCGCAAGGGCGCTATCCCATGCTCGCGCTGTTCCTGACCATGCCGCCTGACGAGGTGGACGTGAACGTCCATCCCGCCAAGACCGAACTCAGGTTCCGCGACCCTAACGGCGTGCGCTCGCTCATCATCGGCGCGCTCAGGGAGGCGCTCGGCGCCGCGGGCCATCGCGCCACCTCGTCGTTGTCGCAGGCAGCCCTGCAACGCATGGCGGCGCCGCAGAGCCACGGCACGACGCCGGATGAGATCTACCGCCCGTACCAGGCGCAGCCGGGCGGAAGGGGCTTCTTCGGCTTCGCCGAGCGCGGCCAGGCCCCGCTTGGGCCGCTTGCCGAGCCGAGCGCCGATACGCGCGCGAGCCTCGCCGAGGACGATGCCTCCGACACGCTCTATCCGCTCGGAGCGGCGCGGGCGCAGATCAACGACACCTTCATTATCGCCGAGACCGAGGACGCGCTCGTCATCGTCGATCAGCACGCGGCGCATGAGCGCCTGGTCTATGAGCGCCTGAAGCGGGCCTTTACCAATGGCGGCATCTCTCGCCAGCTGCTCCTCATCCCGGAAGTGGTCGAGCTCGACGGCGAAGCCTCTGGCCACCTTTGTGCCGCCTCCGCCGAGCTTGAGCGTCTCGGCCTCGTGGTCGAGCCCTTCGGCGCCGCCGCCGTGCTGGTGCGCGAGGTGCCGTCGCTGCTCGGCACCTGCAACGTCAAGGGGCTGCTCGCCGATCTCGCCGCCGATCTGGCCGAGGCCGAGGACAGCGGCGAGACCCGCCTGCTTGCCGCGCGGCTCGATCATGTTCTTTCCACCATGGCTTGCCATGGCAGCGTGAGGGCAGGGCGGCGGCTGAACCCCGAGGAGATGAACGCGCTGCTCCGCGACATGGAGAAGACGCCCTTCACCGGCCAGTGCAACCACGGCCGCCCGACCTATATCGAGCTCAAGCTCGCCGATATCGAGAAGCTGTTCTCCCGCCGCTAGAGGCGAGACGCGCAGCCAATCAGACCTTCTCCGAGCCGCGATGCTCCGTGACGCAAGCCGCCAGGGCCGCGATCGCATCATTGGTGCCGGTCAATTTGAAGCTGATCTTGGAGCCCTCCGCCACGATGGTGAGCACCTTCCCCTCGCGGAGCGCGTCGAGCACGGGATCGGTGCTCAGGAGCGGGATGACGATGCCGTGCACGTCGACCACCTTGGCGATGGCCGCGATCGGGTCTCTATCATCGATGAGGAGCACGACCGCTTCCGTCGTCCCCATCTCGAACGTGCGGGTCTCGTCGGCAAGCACGAGCCCCCAGTCGTAATCCTTGCTGATGACGAAGCCGAGCAGGATGCCGCTCTGCGCTTGCGCGGTCATCGTGCAATCGGAGAACTTGCCCTCGGAATCGTAATTGGCGTCGCCCTGCCATACCCCTGAGATGAAGCTGGCGGTTCCCGCCCCGATTGCCCAAAGCGCCCTCACGAGGAGAGGGACGACGAGCGAGGCTCTTAGGGTCATGCAGGGTCCTCGCGGCGCGTTCCGGGCATTAAAGCATAGCCCGAGCTTTCCGGGGTTAAGGCCGAAAATCCCTTCAAAGCCCGGTCCTTGCGATGGCGATCGCGGTGTCGCCGTAGCGCCTTGCGTCGATCTCCTCGAAGCCGGCCGGCCAGGCGATGACTGCATCGGCGCGTTCTTCCCAAACGGCGATGGCTCCTTCTTCAGCCCACCCCATATTAACCGCCTCGGCAAGCGCCCGTTCCCCGAGGCCCTGCCCATAAGGCGGGTCGCAGAAGATGAGATTGAAGGGCTGAAGCTTACCCGCCTCGCCGAGCTTGGTCGCGTCGCGGCGCCAGATCTTGGTGATTCCGGTCAAGCCGAGCGCCTCGACATTGCGGCGGATGGCAGCGCGCGCCTGGGCGCTCTCCTCGACGAAGAGACAGAAGCACGCCCCGCGTGACAGCGCCTCGAGCCCGAGCGCGCCCGACCCTGCGAAGAGGTCCAGCACGCGGGCGCCGTCGAAGGTGAAGCGAGGCGCGCCGTGCTCGAGCACATTGAACAGGGCCTGGCGCACGCGGTCAGAAGTCGGGCGCGTGGCAAGTCCCTTCGGCGCCTCTATGCCAGCGCCCTTGAACTTGCCGGCTACGATGCGCATGCGCTCATCGGCGACGCCCCCGGCGCTCTTTGGCCGCATCGAACAAGCCGAACTCCTCCGCGAGCTTGGCGCCCAATTGCTCGGCCAGCACGCGCCGCTTCACCTCCTCGACCGCGCCTTCGGCCAGATCGCCGAGCGCGAACGGCCCGAACGACACGCGGATGAGCCGATTGACGGTAAGCCCGAGATGCTCGGCGAGCCGCTTCACCTCGCGGTTCTTGCCTTCGCGCAAGCCGAGCATGAGCCAGATATTCGACCCCTGCTCGCGGTCGATGCGCGCCTCGACCGGCCCGTAATGCACGCCGTCGATGGTGACGCCGTCGCGCAACCGGTCGAGCGCTTCCTGGGTGACGCGGCCATGCGCCCGCACGCGATAGCGCCTGAGCCAGCCCGTGCTCGGAAGCTCGAGATGCCGGGCGAGCGCGCCGTCGGTGGTGAGCAGCAGCAAGCCTTCGGTGTTGATGTCGAGTCGTCCCACCGAGACGACGCGCGGCAGCTCGGGCGGCAGCGCCTCGAACACCGTCTTCCGCCCTTGCGGGTCCCTGTGGCTGGTGAGAAGGCCGCGCCTCTTGTTATAGCGCCAGAGCCGCGCGGCCTGCGACTCGGGCAAAGGCTTGCCGTCGACCACGATCTTGTCGCTGGGCGAAACCACAAAAGCGGGAGTCGCCAGCTTCTTGCCGTTCACGGCGACGCGGCCCGCTTCGATCCAGGCCTCGGCGTCGCGCCGCGAGCACAGCCCGGCATGGGCGATCGCCTTGGCGATCCGCATGGAGTCCTTGGGCTCGGCCGCTTGCGGCTTCCCCTTCGCCTTCCGCGGGGCTTGACCCTGCCCGCGCTTGACCCCCACTTTGCCGCTCATGAGACCGAAGCTTGCAGATCGAGGCGAGAGTGGCAAGGCCGCGCGGCCCATGGATCTCGCGCTCGCCGAGGCGGAAGCTGCGCGCGAGGCAGGCGAGGTGCCGATCGGCGCCGTCGTGGTGAGCGCCGTCGGCGAGGTGCTGGCGCGCGCCGGCAACCGGACGCTCGCGCTGCGTGATCCAACAGCCCATGCCGAGCTTCTGGCGATCCGCGCGGCCTGCGCGCTTCTGGGCAGCGAGCGGCTGATCGGTTGCGACCTCTATGTGACGCTGGAGCCTTGCGCCATGTGCGCCGCCGCCATTTCCTTCGCCCGCATCCGCCGCCTCTATTTCGGCGCGGCCGATCCCAAAGGCGGCGCCGTCGAGCATGGTCCGCGCTTCTTCGCGCAAGCAACCTGTCATCATGCGCCGGAGGTCATAGGTGGCTTGCGCGAGACCGAAGCCGCAAACCTGCTGAAGCAATTCTTCGCGAGAAGGCGCTGAGCCGCGTGCGCCCTCGCATCAATCGGCGGCTTTCGGCCCCCAGCCCGGACGGGGCCCTGGCGTGCCCG
>JALHTP010000224.1 GCA_022865725.1 Methyloceanibacter sp.
AGCACGGTGGGGCCGACGCCGAGTTCGGCCCGCAGCCGTGCGGCAAGATGCATGAGCGCGAGACTGTCGGGCCCGCCCGAGACAGCGAGAGCGACGCGGGAGAATTGCCGCAACGGCGCAAGACACTGTCGCGCCGCCGCTTGCGTGATAGGCAAAGCATCCATCTCAGCAGCCGGCCTTCTTGCGCTCAGCCTTGGCGTCGTCACGCACAGGCTCCGGCGCCGCAGGGAACTTGGTCTTGAGCTCGTTGAATGTGGAGCACGCCGCATCCTTCTGGCCGAGCTGAGCGAGCGCCATGCCAAGCTTGAGCAGAGCGTCGGGGGCCTTCTCGCCGGACTTGTAAGCCTTGTAGCCCTTGAGGAAGGCGTCCGCCGCGTTCTTGTACTGACCGCGCGCGTAATAGGTCTCGCCGATCCAGTATTGCGCGTTGCCCGCGAGCGGATTGTTCGGGAAGGTGGCGACCAGCTGACTGAAAGCGCCTTCGGCGCCCGCATAGTCCTTCTGCAGCAGCGCCCCGTAACCTTGCTGGTAGAGCGACTCGGCATCGCCGCCAGGGAGCGCCGCCACGAGGCTTTGCGGCTGGCCATCGGCATTTGCGTCGGCCGGCTCCGCGGCCTGGCCTTCCAGCAGATCGGCCACCGCATCGCTGCCGGGCTTGGCGCCATACCAGCGCGGCTTTGAGGGATCGCCGCTATCGCCGGCAGCCGAGGCCAGGGCAGCGTCGGAGGACGGCACCGGCGCCTGACCTTGCCGTTCGGGCGGCGGCGCGGCGCTTGGCGGAAGCGGCGCCGGAGGGGCGGCGGAAAGCTTCGCCTCGAGCGCGCTCATCTTCCGGCCGAGCTGCTCGATATGGCTGGTCAGCGCCGTGATCTGGGTCTCCAGCGCGTCGATGCGCGGGCCAAGCTCGCTGTCGCCCGATTGGCCTTGCGCGGCGGGAGCCGGAGCCTCTTGCGGCAGGACCGTGCCGGGCTTGGTGCGGATGAACGATTCGAGCGTCCCGATCGTCACCTGGAGGCCCTGCATCTTCTCCTCGAGCCGGCCAAGGCGGGCGCTCACCGGGTCGCCGCCTTGCGGCTTAGGCGCCTCGGCCGCGGGGGTCCAGCCTTGCGGCTCATTCTCCTGTGCGAAGCTCGGCAGCGCGTTAAGGCTGAGAAGGAGAAGCCCGGCCGTCAAAGCGCAAACCGGGCGCGCTCGCCTGCGCCATGGGGAAGCCGATCGGAACACGATGAGACCTTGCCGTTAGGGGTCACGCGGGGCTGTGGCGCTCCCTTTTAGGGAAGCGCCAAACGCGCCGAACCATAACGCATTTCTCCGGCCCTTTGGGGCCAAACTACGGCTTCGCGCAACCGGAAGCCGGAGGCCGAAGCCGGCTAATAATTGCGGGCGACGGCCCCACCCCGATCGTTCAGGATGGTCTGGGCGCGGCGATTCTGCGTCCAGCAGGACGGCGCATCGCAGGTCGCGACCGGCCGCTCCTTGCCGTAGGAAAGGGTCTTGATTCTGGCCGCGTTCACCCCCTGTCGGGCGAGGAACGTCCTGACCGTCATCGCCCGCCTGGCGCCAAGCGCGAGATTGTATTCGCGCGTACCGCGCTCATCCGCATGGCCTTCGATGGTGATCGAGTATTGCGGATATTGGTTGAGCCAGCGGGCCTGGTTGCGCAGGATGCCCTGCGCCTCGCCCGTCAGCGCCGGACTGTCCTCCTGGAAATGCACAACGTCGCCGACATTGACGGCGAAATCTCTTTCGGTTCCAGGAGTTGCCGGCCCTTCGCCGCCCAGGCCGTATTCTTTTGACGGGTTGTGACGCGAACAAGCCGCCAGGACGAAAGCAATTAAGAGCACGCCCGCGAATTTGCAGGCGTGGTCAATCCCACCACTCCAACGCATTACTGGTTACTCCCGCTACTCAAACTTTAAGGAAATCGTAAAGGGCAAGTCCTTAACGATCTCCTAGTTCCCCGAAATCGGGCAGGTTGAGTGCTGGGAGTCTAGAGCAGCCAGGTGTCGAGATCCGGGCTCCAAAAAAGGAAGGGATGCCTGGGACGCCGCCGCATCTGCTACGGCGTCCCGGCATCCATGTCCCATAGCGCGGAAGTCGAAGTGCTTCCGCTAATGTCTCGGCCGCAGCTTAGACGCGAACAGCCTGCTCGACCACGACTGACCCGAGCTTCAGGGGCTCAGAAACGACGGCCTTCTCGTGATGGCCGACGCAGCCCATCAGCGCGACGGTGGCGGCCACGATGGTGGTGGCGATGATAACGCCCTTCAAACCCTGCATGGTCTTCTCTCCTTTGGTTAAACGGCAGTAGCGATCTTTGCATGTACCGGCGAGGCCTTTTCAGATCAAGATCGGACTATTGTCCCGAGACCGTTTTGTCGGTCATTGATGCCAAAATGCCACGCCGAATCTCATCCTCCAGCCCGACGATGCTATCTCCCTCGGAGACGCTGATCAAGCTTGGTTAACAGGCTGAAGGCCCATGTTTAAAAAAGGGTTAGAGCATAGTTGCTTTTGGGACACAGGCCGCGCTGGAATTGCCTGATCTTTGGCCAAAAAAGCGGCCTTCGGCGGCCTAATTGATGAGTGGCGACCAGGCCGGATCGGAGCCGAAAGCGGGCGTCGCCACCTGCCGTTCGTTATAGCCCGTGAGGTCGATGGTGAAGAGCTTCGGGCCGCCCGCGGCACCCGGCGATTCACGGAAGAACATCAGCACTCTGCCGTTCGGCGCCCAGGTCGGTCCCTCGTTGTGGAAGCCCTCGGTGAGGACGCGCTCGCCGGAGCCGTCAGGCTTCATCACCCCGATCAGAAACTGGCCCCCAACCATCTTGGTGAAGGCGACGAGATCGGCGCGCGGGGACCAGACCGGCGTCGAGTAGCTGCCTTGTCCCCGGCTGATGCGCCGCTGGTTTGTGCCGTCGGCGTCCATGACGTAGATCTGCCTGGTGCCCTCACGGTCGGTCTCGAACACGATCTCCCTCCCGTCAGGCGAGTAGCAGGGCGCCGTGTCGATGGCATTGGTGTTGGTGAGCTGGAGCGTGCGGCGGCTGCGCAGATCCATGGCGAACAGGTTGGAGTTGCCCTCCCGTTCCAGGCTCATGACGATCCGCTGCCCGTCAGGGGAGAAGCGCGGCGCAAAGGTCATGCCCGGGAAGGCGCCGACGATCTCCTTCTGCCCGGTCTCGATGTTGAGCAAATAGACCTTGGGCGTCTCCCCTTCGAACGACATATAGGTGATCTCTTGCGTCGAGGGGCTGAAACGGGGGGTCAGCACCAGGTTCTGCCCGGTGGTCAGCAGCCGGACGTTGTGACCATCCTGATCCATGATGGCGAGGCGCTTCATGCGCTTGTCCTTGGGGCCGGATTCGTCGACGAACACGATGCGGGTGTCGAAATAGCCCTTCTCGCCGGTGATCCGCTCGTAGATCGCGTCGGCGATGATGTGGCCGATGCGGCGCGCGTCCTTGGGCCGGGCAAAGAACTGCTCGCCCGCCAGCTGCTTGCCGGCGAACACGTCCCACAGCCGGAACTCGGCCTTGAGCTTGCCGTCGCTCGAGCCGATGCGGCCGACCACGAGGGCCTGCGCGTTGACCACCCGCCAATCGTCGAAGCGGGGCACGCTGTCCGGGCCGACCCCCTTCTCGATGAAGGCCGCCTGGTCGATGGGGATGAAGAGGCCCGAGGCGCGCAAATCGTTCGCCACCACGTCGGAGATCTCGCTTGCGGTTTGCGGCTCGACCGAGCCGTCGCCGGCAAAATCGGCGATGGCGATCGGCAGCGCCTGGATGGTTCCTTGCGTGATGTTGAGCTCGACCACGGCGCGCGCAGGGCTCGAGGCGAAGAGCGCCGCGCCCAGCCCGACCAAGACGAGCGCCAAGCGCCAAGGGCGGCGGTTGCGGAGCGGATCGGCGGCAAGGGTCATGGCGGTTCTTCGCTTCGCGGGCGCGCGGGTTGTCAGCCCGCGCGATACATGTCGCTTGGGTCGAAATTGAGGATCATGTCGCGCCAGAGCGCATATTTGTCGCTCGGCAGCGCATAAGGTTGGCACTGGTAGACGGCTCGCACCGCGCTGTCGGCGGCGGCCTGGAAGAACGGCGAGGAGCCGTTATTGGCGACGGAAGGATAGCCGACCAGCGTCCCGTCCTCGTTGAGCTTCAGCCGCAGCTTGACCACGATCTGCTCGGCGCCGAGGCCCCCCGGCGGCGGGCTCCAGCACTGGGCGATGCGGGCCCTGAGCGCGTCGATCTCATTGACCGCCATGGTCATCTCCGTGCCGTTCGACTGGCCCTTCACCTCGCTCGGCGCCTCCTCGGACGGCAGCACGGGCGCGGGCTCGTTAGCCGCGTCGGGGATCTTGTTGAGCAGCGCCGCGATCCTGTCGGTGTTGAAGTCCCGCTTCGGCGGTTTTGGCGGCGCGGGCTTTTTCGGCGCGGCCTCGGCCTGCTTCTTGGCAGGTTTCTCCTCGGGCTTCTTGGCCTCGGGCTTGGGGGCCGCCTCTTTCGGCGCTTCTTCCGTCTTCTCCTCGGGCTTTGGCTCCGTCTTCTCGGCGACGGCCGCCGTGTCTTCGGGGGGCTTTTTGGGTTCGGCTTCCTTTATTGCCTCGGGCTTCGCCTCTTTCGGCTTCCCGGCAAGCGGCGCATCGTCCTTGGCGTCCTTCGTGCCCGCCTTGATCTTGGTGACCTCGGACGGTGTGGCGAGATCGACCGGAATGGACAGAAGCTCCCTGTCGAGCTTGGCGGCCGGGAAGGCGACGAGCACCCACAGCAGGATCGCCGAATGCAGCGCGGCAGAGATGAAGGTGCTCCTGCTCATGGTGCCGTTGGTTCGATCTATTGTTTGTCGGTTGCGGCCACCGGCTCGGTGACAAGCGTCACGGCGATGCCTGCCGCCTTGATCCTGGCCAGCACTTTGGCGACGCTTCCATATTGCGCGCGGTCGTCGCCCCTGACCTCGACGCGGTCGCCGGCGCCGGCGTCCCTGATCGCGGCGAGTTTGGGCAGCAACTCGTCAAAGCCGATCTCGGTGTTTTGCAGGAAGACCTTGCCTTGCGGGTCGATGGTGATGGCGAGCGCCTGTTTTTGCGAATCGATCGGGCCGGCCTCGGTCTTGGGCAGCTCGACCTTCGGCAGATCGGGCTGCGGAACGACTTCAATGCCCGCCGTGAGCAGCGGCGCCGTCACCATGAAGATGATGAGGAGCACGAGCATCACGTCGACCATGGGGGTGACGTTGATCTCGCTCATCGGCGCGGCCGAGCGGCGGCGCGCCCGCCGGTTCGAGAGTCCGCCGCCTGGTTGCAGTCCTACGCCCATGGCTTAAGCCCTCACGCCGTCTTGTCGATCTGCCGCGACAGGATGGCCGCGAACTCGTCGGCGAAGCCTTCCAGGCGCGCAGCGTGGCGCGCGACTTCGCTGTTGAATTTGTTATAGAAAATCACGGCCGGAATGGCGGCGAACAGGCCGAGCGCGGTGGCGAACAAAGCCTCCGCGATACCCGGCGCCACCACCGCGAGGCTGGTATTCTTGCTCACGGCGATCGCCTGGAAGCTCGTCATGATGCCCCACACAGTGCCGAACAGGCCGATAAAGGGCGCGGTCGAGCCCACGGTGGCGAGGAACGTCAATCTTCGTTCGAGCCGCTCGACCTCACGCGAGATGGTCACGTCCATGACCTTCTCCACCCTGAGCTGAACGCCCGGCATGGGCCTTGTGCCCCGCTCGCCTCCTTCTCGCTCGCTGGTCGAGCGCTTCCATTCGCGCATCGCCGCCACGAACAGCGCCGCCATGCCGCTGTTCCGGCGCTGGCTGAGCGCGGTGTAAAGCTCGTCCAGCGACTGGCCCGACCAGAACACCTGCTCGAACTTGTCGGTCTCCTTCCGCGTCTTGGCGAAGAGGAAGAGCTTCTCCAGGATGATCGCCCAACTCCACACCGACGCCAGCAGCAGCCCGATGATCACGAGCTTGACGATGATATGGGCGTTCTTGAAAAGCTCGAGGATCGAGAGATCGACAACATCCGGCGGGTTCATGACGGCCTCGTGGCAAGAGCTCCAAGTTCACCGCCTTAAGGCCCCGTGCCTCGAGGTGGCAGCTTGGCCCCGCGGCCTTCGCCGCAGGCTTGACGACATTCGCCGGAAAAAGCGCGCGCTTCGCTCGCGAAACCGACCTTTTGCGAGCGAATGTGACTAAACTTGGGCTCGTGCCCTTAGTCTTCCGCGCGCGCGGCTCCTCCGGCAGAGCGACGCTTTACCGGCATTAGCTACGTTTCACGCGCTTGGTTAACGAATCGTTGAAGCGCGCCGCGAATGATCGCGCCCAGTCGTTGCGGTTTGCCCGCCCGCGAAACGAGAACGACGCTGACTTTGGCGCGGGCGATCAGCGTCCCGTCCCTGCGTACGTCCTGCTGGAGCACGAGGCTCGCGCTGCCGATCTCGGCGCAAGTGGTGACGATCTCAAGCACGTCGTCCATGCGGCCGGGCTTCAGATAGTCGATCTCGATGTGCCGCACGACGAAGACCGACGGCTCGCCCTCGTCGGGATTGGCGAGGCCCTGATGCTCGATGCCGAGCAGCCTGATGAAGTCGGAGCGCCCGCGCTCGCAGAATTTGAGGAAGTTCGCGTGATAGACGACGCCGGCGCAGTCGGTGTCCTCGAAATAGACGCGCACGGGCAGGACATGGGTCTCGCCCTCGATCCGTCCGGCAAGGTCCGGCCACTTCTCCCTCATCCCTCCTCGCTGCCGTTGAAGAGCGGGAACTGGGTGGAAGACTGCACGGGCGGCAGGCCGAGATGGACGAAGGCTTGTGCCGTCAGCACCCGGCCGCGCGGGGTGCGCGCGATGAAGCCCTGCTGCAATAGATAGGGCTCGATGACCTCCTCGATGGCGTCGCGCGGCTCCGATAACCCCGCGGCGATCGTCTCGACGCCGACCGGGCCGCCGCCATAGTTCACCGCGATCAGGCGGAGATAACGGTGATCGAGCGCATCGAGACCTTTGCCGTCGACCTCGAGTTGCGACAGCGCGCGGTCCGCGACCCGGGCATCGACAG
>JALHTP010000225.1 GCA_022865725.1 Methyloceanibacter sp.
CACAAGCGCGAGATAGCCGCGCTCCAGCTTGCCGGTGCGCCCATGATCGGCGAATTGCTTCGAGAGTGCGTGGTGCGCCTGGTCGGTCTTGGCCACGACCATCAGCCCGCTCGTGTCCTTGTCGAGGCGATGCACGATGCCGGGCCGCGCCACGCCGCCTATCCCTGAGAGGCTCCTGCCGCAATGGGCAATGAGCGCGTTGACGAGCGTCCCGGCAGCGTGGCCGGCACCTGGATGCACCACGAGCCCCGCCGGCTTGTCGATGACGATGAGCGCGTCGTCCTCATAGACGACGTCGAGGGGAATGGCCTCGCCCAGCGGCTCGGGCGCAGCGGCTGGCGGCAAGCTAAGCTCGAAGCGGTCGCCCGGTTTGACCCGGTATTTCACCTCCACTATGGTCGCCCCGCCCAAGGAGACGTGGCCCTCTTTGATCAGGCTCTGCACGCGGGTGCGGCTCAGCTCCGGCAGGCGCTCGGAGAGGAAGCGGTCGAGCCGCTGGCCTAAGTGATCGGCATCGGCTTCCGCGGCGAGCCGTTTGAGGGGAAGAGCTTTATCTGGCTGAGGCATGAGGTCTCGAACGATGGCGATCTTGAACGAGCCGGACAATACGCCATTGCCGGGCGCGGTGTTCACCCCGCGTCAGGTGCGGGTGCTGAAGATTGTCGTGATCGTGATGGGGATCTTGCTGGTCGGCGGCTTCGCCTTCGTCATGGCGGCCATTGTCTATCAGGCCTCGAAGGTTGGACAAGGCGCCGCCGTAGTGGGGGCCGCATCCGGCGGCCTTGACGCGGAGCTTGCCATTCCGAGCGAAGCCACCGTCGGCGCGCTCTCCCTTGACGGCGACCGGCTCGCGCTGCATGTGCAGTCGGCCGCGGGGCCGGAAATTGTCGTCATCGACCTCAAGACCGGCAAGGTGGCAGCCCGCATCAGGCTGAAGCCGCAATAGGTCTTGATCCCATTCGCCGCGCCAAGCTATATCTTCGGGTCTGTCTTGGCCTAAGAGCAACGCCCTGTTCGTCTAGTGGCCTAGGACGCTGGCCTCTCACGCCGGAAACAGGGGTTCGAAACCCCTACGGGGCGCCAATCTTATCAAGCACTTATCCATTCCGGCCCTCGTCAGTTTCAACTATCCCGGCCAGCGAGTTTCAACTTTTCGTTCGCCGGGCGTTCCGCGCGCAGCTTTTGGCGACCTCGCTTTCGGGCTTCGTCGGCAATCCGAACCGTAGCAGCGCGCTTGGGCAAATAAGTGTCCTGCAGGCGCTTCGACTGATTGATCGAGTTGGCAAGCTTCGTGGCGAGTGCGAGAGAGCTGACATCGCCAGCCTGCGCCTCTTGCGAGCCTGATCTTCGAAAGTCCATCAGCTTCCGTGTGTCGCCGGGAAATTCAGCCTTAGCACCTTGCGAAAGGACCGGCAAAGAGCATCCTTTGAATAGGCGATACCCTTCTGATTGCGGAACATAGGTGCGTCCGGCAGTAGTTCGGTGCTTAGCCCTGCGAGGTAGGTCTCGATGAGCCGTTCCGTGCGTCGGGACAAGGTCCCAATCGCCTGGATCGCACCTTCATCTGAGTCTTCTACCTTCTGCCGGCACTTGACGAAGAACGATCCCGTTTTATCGGTAAACCATTGCGTCGGCGCGACCGTGCGACAATCGACCGGCGAGAATGCCGTGTCCCAAGCCGATGCCATGATACAAGCCAGCCCCTTGTGGTTCATGCGCCACGCGCGCTTCACCAGTCGCACGACTTGGCCCTCAGTAAAGATCGCGTTGCGGCCCTTCGGTGCTCTGTTGC
>JALHTP010000226.1 GCA_022865725.1 Methyloceanibacter sp.
GCTCCTCGACCGGCCGCCGCGTTCCCCCGCTTGCGGAGCTCGGACCCTCTTCGTCAAAGAAAACCATCAGCTTGGTGATGAGCGGCAGGCAGCCGCCACAGGAAGGGCGCTTGCCGAGATGCCGGTGGATGAGGCCGGGGGTGAGCACCACGTGCGGGTCGTTGGTGCGGAGCGCGGAGACCGCTTCGGCAATGTCCTTGGAGGTGATCATGGTGCAGGAACAGACGATCATGCCTCTCTCTAAGGCATCAAGGGCCGTTTTGTCGTCATCTGAGCGCTTCCGGCCTTGACCTGGCTCAAGCCTGGCGTGACTTCGCGGGGTAACCCGACCCCTTAAGCGGCCCAGCCCGAGCGCCGGGGCCTGAGGCCTCCAAGGAGGCTCCCCTCTCTTCCGCATGGGCTGATTTCCCACGTTTCTCCGGCCACTTAGCCTTAGCCGACTTTTAAGTGATGTCTGCGATCCTGGCCTCCAGTTTGGCAACCAGGGGCGGCAAAGTGGTCATGCGACCTGAAGACTTTCGGCCTGACGACCTGTTCGCGCAGATCCAGGGTCTCGTCGATGGGCTCACGGCGGAGCGCCGCGCGCGCGAGGCGGCCGAGACGGCGGACAAGGCGAAGTCCGAGCTGCTCGCCATGGTCGGCCATGAGCTCAGATCGCCCATGGAAGCGGTCATCGCCATGGCTGATCTCCTCTTGGCAAGCCCGCTCGACCCCACGCAAATGCAATATGCGGATACGCTGCATCAATCGGCGCGGAGCCTGCTCGCCGTGCTCAACGACGTGCTGGATTTCTCAAGGCTCGAGGCGGGGCGCATGGAGCTGAAGCAAGCCTCCTTCGACCTGCACGATCTGATCCACGGCGTAGGCTTGGTGTTGCAGGCGCGGGCGAACGAGAAGGGTCTCACCGGCGGTGTCGATATGGGGGCGAGTTGCCCGCGCATCATCGTCGGCGATGCGGCGCGCCTGCGCCAGGTCCTGATGAGCTTCGTCGACACCGCGCTCAAATACACCTCGATCGGCTCGGTGCGCTTGCATGCGAACGCGAGCGAGCGCGATGGGCGCTTGCTCCTCAGATTCGATGTCACCGATACCGGTGTCGGCTTGAGCAGGGCCGTGCAGGAGCGGCTGTTCCAGCCTTACGTGCAGATCGACACTGGGCTGGCGGAGCAGAAGGGTGGAACCGGGCTCGGCCTGTCGATCGCGCGCAAGCTCGCGCTTCTGATGGGCGGCGAGGTCGGCTGCGAAAGCGTGGTCGGCCAAGGCACGCTCTATTGGTTCACGCTTCCCGCGGGGCGTGCCACGCAGATGAGCGTGCCGGCGGCAAGGCCGGGCAAGGACGTTTTCCCTCAAGCAACGCTCGCGGGCCATGTCCTCGTGGTCGAGAGCAACACCGTGAACCGCATGCTGATCGGCTCCTATCTCGATGAATTCGGCCTGACCCACGAGGTCGCGGCGAGCGGCAACGCCGCGGTGATGAGCCTCGCAGCCAAGACCTACGACCTAGTGCTCATGGACACCGCCGTGCCCGACCTCGACGGCATCGAAACCGCCAAGTGCATCCGCACCCTGCACGCGCCGTCCTCGCAAGTGCCGATCGTGGCCCTGGTCGCCCATGGCCTGAAGGCCGATTGCGGGGCCTATCTGGCCGCCGGCATGGACGCCTATGTGTCGAAGCCGATCCGCGCGCGCGAACTCCATGCGGCGCTCGCCCCGTTTCTCGCGGCCGATAAAGGCGAGCCCATCACGCTCAGGCTGGTGAAGGGCTAGCTACGCGCCGTAAGGCCGCTCAGAGGTTGTCCAAGAGCACGCCGGCGAGCAAAATCAGATAGGCGATCAGCAACAAGCCAAGCGCGAAGGCGGTGAAGAACGGCAGCGGCACGATCATGCCGATGACGACCAGGACCGCGATGACGACGGAGACGAGAAACGTCTCACGCCGCGGCGTGCTCAAGCGAAAGTTCATTGGTGCCCCCCCAGTAGCCAGGCGCCCGGAATAATGGGCCACGACTCGGGAGTGTAGCGGCAAAGCGCCGCCGCTGCCATCGCTCCGGCACTATCAGGGAATGGCTACTTCCCGGCGCAGGGAGCCGCGTCGCCTGACGACGCCATGGGCTTGCCGTTGATGAAGACGCTGGACGAGCCGGTGATGATCGAGCCGCCGCAGCCGGTCGAGGAGCCTTGCACCGCCGCGGGCTTGCCGTTGATGAACACGTCGGAGGAGCCTTCCACCACCGTGCTGCCGCAGCCCGTGCTGTCGCCGGTCCGTGCCGCCTGCTTGCCTTCCACCATGACGCTGTCGCTGCCCGACGTAATGGTGCCTTGCGGGCAGGGCGGCTGGCCGCCCTGATCCGCGGCGAGAGCAGGCCGGGCAGCAGCAAATGCCACCAGGATGATGATGGCGAAAGCGCAGGCGAGCCAGCTCACAGCGGCACCTTCTCCCGCGCGCGCAAGGGCGGCACGGGAATCTCGATCTGCACGAGCGCTTCCGCCTTCGCGTCGACGAGCTGCACGATGCCGGTCATGATGTCGTTGAGCTGGAAGTTCTTGGGCGTATAGACC
>JALHTP010000227.1 GCA_022865725.1 Methyloceanibacter sp.
ATGCTGCGGCTCCAGCGCGAGCGCATGACCTCGAGCCTGGTCCCGAGCCAGCGGGAATATTTCCACTTCTTCGGCCTCGACTACGAGAAGCTCGCGCTCGCCAAGCCCGACGCGCTGGTGATGCATCCCGGTCCGATGAACCGCGGCGTCGAGATCGACTCCAATGTCGCCGACGACCCGCGCAGCGTGATCCGCGAGCAGGTGGAGATGGGCGTGGCGGTGCGCATGGCGGTGCTTCAGGCGCTCGCCCGCCATCTGCCCAACTAGTGACGGCGATGCAACCTCATCCTCCCGAGCAACGCGCTTCCTCCCGCCCCGTGGCGTTCGTCAACGCGCGGCTGATCGATCCGGCCTCGCGGCTCGACCGGCCTTCGGGCCTTATGATCCAGGACGGCCTCATCGCCGATCTCGGGCCGCATATCATGGCTGGCGCCACCGGCGACGCCGAGCTCGTCGATTGCGGCGGCCACGTGCTCGCTCCCGGCCTCATCGACATGATGGTCTTCACCGGCGAGCCGGGCCACGAGCATCGCGAGACCCTTGCCACGGCGAGCCGGGCCGCCGCCGCGGGCGGCGTCACCACCATCGTCTGCATGCCCAATACCGACCCCGTGATCGACGACGTGGCGCTGGTCGATTTCATTTTGCGGCGCGCGCGCGACACCGCGCTCGTCAACGTTCATCCCATGGCGGCCATGACCAAGGGCCTGCTCGGCGAGGAGATGACCGAGATCGGTCTCTTGCGCGATGCAGGCGCCATCGCCTTTGCCAACGGCAAAGCGAGCCTCGCCAACGCCAAGGTCATGCGCAACGTGCTCGCTTACGCCAAGGATTTCGGCGCGCTGATCGTGCATCATTTGGAAGACCACGCGCTCGCCAAGGACGGCGTGATGAACGAGGGCGAGGTGGCGACGCGGCTCGGCCTGCGCGGCATCCCTTCCGCCGCCGAGACCATCATTCTCGAGCGCGACATCCGCCTCGTCGAGCTCGCCGGCGGGCGCTATCACGCCGGCCAGATCTCCTGCCGGGCCTCGCTCGACATCATCCGCACGGCAAAGCTCATGCGGCTTCCGGTCACCTGCGGGGTCTGCATCAACCATCTCACGCTCAACGAGAACGACATCGGCCCCTACCGCACCTTCTTCAAGATGCGGCCGCCGCTCCGCTCGGAGGACGACCGCCGCGCCATGGTCGAGGGCGTGGCAAGCGGCGATATCGACGTGATCGTCTCGGCCCACGACCCGCGAGGCGCCGAAGGCAAGCGCCGCCCCTTCGCCGAGGCCGCCGACGGCGCCGTGGGGCTGGAGACCCTGCTCGGCGCGGCGCTTCGGCTCTACCACAATGGCGATGTCGAGCTTGCCCAGCTCCTACAAGCGCTCACGGCAAATCCGGCGCGATTGCTCGGGCTTGGCAGCGGACGCCTCGTCAAGGGCGCGCCCGCCGATCTCGTGGTGATCGATCTCGAGCGGCCCTGGGTGGTCGAGCCCGAGCAGTTGCGCTCCAAATCCAAGAACACGCCCTTCGACGCGGCGAGGCTTCAGGGCCGCGCGCTGCTGACCGTCGTTGCCGGTCGCCCCGTCTACAACTACGCTGACAGTCCGGGCCCGTAACGGCGTCCTCAATGGAAGGGTGATCGATGTCTCCTCCCGATTGGAGTGGGGCGCTTATCTATCTTGCCGCTTTTGCCGGCGGCTATCTCCTCGGCTCGATCCCCTTCGGCCTGCTCCTGGCCAAGCTCGCCGGCCTCGGCGATCTGCGTCAGATCGGCTCCGGCAATATCGGGGCGACCAATGTCTTGCGCGCAGGCAGCAAATTGCTTGCCGCGCTGACCCTGCTTCTCGACGCGGCCAAGGGCACGGCGGCCGTGCTGCTTGCCGCCCATTGGGGCGAGACCGCCGCCATGCTGGCGGGCCTTGGCGCCTTTCTCGGGCATGTATTTCCGGTCTGGCTCGGCTTTCGCGGCGGCAAAGGGGTGGCGACCTATATCGGCGTCCTGCTCGGCCTCTATTGGCCCGCCGCGGCGGCATTCGGCGCAGTCTGGCTGATCCTAGCCTTCGCCACGCGCTATTCCTCCCTCGCCGCGCTCGTGGCGAGCGGCGCGAGTGTGGCAGTTCTCGCAGCCACCAGCCAATGGCCGCTCGCGGCGCTGCTTCTGCTGCTCACCGTCCTTCTTTATATTCGCCACGCCGGCAATATCGGCCGTCTGGCGAGAGGCGAGGAGGCGCGCATTGGCGAGAGGAAGGTCTAAGGGCCCGCTCAAGCAAAGCAGTGCTGCGCGGCTCAACCATCAGCAGCGCCTGAGCTGGCTCAGGCTGATCCGAAGCGAGAATGTGGGGCCCGCCACCTTTCGCACGCTGGTCAACGAGTTCGGCGGCGCCGAGGCCGCCATCGAGGCGCTGCCGCTTTTGTCGCGGCGCGGGGGACGCGCCCACGACATCCGCCTCTGCACCGAGGCCGAAGCCGAGGCCGAGCTCGAGGCGGCCGAAAGGCTCGGTGCGAACCTCGTCGCCATAGGCGAGCCGGGCTATCCCCCGGCGCTCGCCGAGGTCGATGCGCCGCCGCCGCTGCTCTACGCCAAGGGCAGGCTCGATCTCGCCGACATCCCCATCGTCGCCATCGTCGGCGCCCGCAACGGCTCGGCGGTCGGACAGAAATTCACCCGTCAGATCGCGGCCGAGCTCGGGCTCGAAGGTTTCGGCATCGCCTCGGGCCTCGCCCGCGGCATCGATACGGCAGCGCATCTTGCGGCGCTCGATCATGGCACCATCGCCGTGCTCGCGGGCGGTATCGATATCGTCTACCCGCCGGAGAACGAAGCTTTGCAGCAGGCGATCGGCGAGCGGGGTCTCCTCATCAGCGAGCGCTCTCCCGGCTTCTCTCCGCGGGGAAAGGATTTTCCCCGCCGCAACCGGCTGATCTCGGGAATCTCGCTCGGCGTCGTCGTGATCGAGGCCGCCGAGCGCTCAGGCTCGCTGATCACGGCCCGCTTCGCCGGCGAGCAGGGACGCGAAGTGTTCGCCGTCCCCGGCAGCCCTCTCGATCCGCGCTCGGCTGGCACCAACAATCTGCTGAAGCAAGGCGCCGGCCTCGTCACCTGCGTCCGCGACATCCTGGAAGTACTCGCGCCGATCCTCGGCCGTCCCCCTGCCCCGCCGCCGATCGAGCTTGCCGCGGCCGACGAGCATAAATTGCCTGAGCCCCTGCCCGACATCCGTCAAAGCGAGCGCGAGCTGGTCGTGGGCGCCCTTGGGCCGAGCCCGGTCGATATCGACGAGCTGATCCGCGCGACCGGGGTTGCCACCAGGAAGGTGCATATCGTGCTGCTCGAGCTCGACCTAGTGGGAAGGCTACAGCGCCACGGTCAGCAGTTTGTCTCACTGAGACTGTGACCGGGCGAGCCGTCAGCCGCCGCTCGACTTTTCGTTATTGGCTTCTTCGAGGGCGACGGTGATCAGATAGGCGAGAAAGGGCATCTGGGCGCTCTGGGCGACCGATTTCAGCCCCTCGAGCAACGAGGCGATACATTCGCCGCCTCCTTGGGCGTCAGCTCAGGCCCATGGCTCGATGGGCTGGCACCGCCTGCTGGAGGCTGGGCGCGGGTCCCTGCCATTTCGTAATGCCTTGTTTTCGCGCCGATTGGACCCCAGCACCGCGCCGAAACGTTGATTTTCGCCCGCGGACGCCCTCCAAAGACACCTTCCGGCCTAACAGCCTGCGGTTGTTTTAGTTAAGTATAAACACTTAGAAGTTGTCAATCGGCTTCAACCAAATTTGACAGAGGCGGGTCAACACACCATTTTCCGCCGCGTAAGGCGGGGTCCATCCGGTCCCACGCCCTCAGCCTGACGCAATTTGCGCGGCTAGGAACGTCTCAATGAACATCGTCATCGTCGAATCGCCAGCCAAGGCCAAGACCGTCAACAAATATCTCGGGCCCGGATACAAGGTCCTGGCGTCCTACGGCCATGTGCGCGACCTGCCCTCCAAGAACGGCTCGGTCGAGCCGGACAAGGACTTCGAGATGCATTGGGACGTGGAGCCCAAGGCCGCCAAACGGCTTGACGAGATCGTCAAAGCCATGAAGGGCGCGAGCAAGCTGATCCTTGCCACCGACCCCGACCGCGAGGGCGAGGCCATCTCCTGGCATGTCCTCCAGGTGCTCGACCGCAAGAAGGCGCTCGTAGGCATCCCGGTGGAGCGAGTCGTCTTCAATGCCGTCACCAAAGAGGCCGTGCTCGAAGCCATGCGGCATCCCCGCGCCATCGACGGTCCCCTGGTCAATGCCTATCTCGCCCGCCGGGCGCTCGACTATCTCGTGGGCTTCACGCTGTCCCCCGTGCTCTGGCGGAAGCTGCCAGGCGCGCGTTCGGCCGGCCGGGTGCAGTCGGTCGCGCTCCGCCTCGTCTGCGACCGCGAGCTGGAGATCGAGCGATTCAAGACGCAGGAATATTGGTCGATCCTGGCCGAGCTTGCCACGGCCAAGAACGAGACCTTCCAGGCGAGGCTCGTCGCGGCCGACGGCAAGAAGCTCGAGAAGTTCGATGTCTCCGATCAGGCGACCGCCGAGCGCCTGAAGGCGGCGCTCGAAAGCGGACGCTTCCAGGTCTCCAGCATCGAAAGCAAGGCGCAGCGACGTCACCCCGCGGCCCCCTTCACCACCTCGACCCTCCAGCAGGAGGCATCGCGCAAGCTCGGCTTCTCGCCGCGCCAGACCATGCAACTCGCGCAGCGGCTTTACGAGGGCGTCGAGATGGGTGGCGAGGCCGAAGGCCTCATCACCTATATGCGGACCGACGGCGTGCAGATCGTGCCGGAAGCGGTCGCGGCCGTCCGCCGCCTCGTCACCAAGCTCTATGGCGATCGCTACGTGCCCGCCTCGCCGCGCCAATACGAGGCCAAGGCTAAGAACGCGCAGGAAGCCCACGAGGCCATTAGGCCGACCGACTTCACCAAGGAGCCCGACAAGGTGGCCCGCTATCTCGAAGCGGACGCTGCCAAGCTCTACAAGCTCATCTGGCAGCGGACGCTGGCAAGCCAGGCCTCGAGCGCCGAGATCGAGCGCACGACAGCCGAGATCGACGTCACCGGCAAGGACGGCAAGCCTTACGGCGTCAGGGCCACGGGCTCCGTCATCCGCTTCGACGGCTTTCTCAAGATCTACGAGGAAGGGATCGACGACGCGGTCGGCGAGGACGGCGCCCTTCCCGCGCTTGCCAAGGGCGACGCGCTCGACCCCCGCAAGATCGAGGCGAAGCAGCATTTCACCGAGCCGCCGCCCCGCTACAGCGAGGCGACCCTCATCAAGAAGATGGAGGAGCTCGGCATCGGCAGGCCGTCCACCTACGCCTCGACGCTCAACGTGCTCCGCGAACGCGAATATGTCCGCCTCGACAAGAAGCGGCTCTACCCCGAGGACAAAGGCCGATTGGTCACCGCCTTCCTCGAGAGCTTCTTCAGCCGCTACGTCGAATACGACTTCACCGCCGATCTGGAGGAGAAGCTCGACCTCATCTCCGCGGGCACGCTCGAATGGAAGGACGTGCTGCGCGACTTCTGGCGCGACTTCATCGCCGCCGTGAACGATATCGGCGATCTGCGGATTACCCAGGTGCTGGATGCGCTCAACGACCTGTTGGGCCCGCATATCTTTCCCGACCAGGGTCAAGGCACCGATCCCAGGGGCTGCCCCTCCTGCGGCATCGGGCGCCTCAGCCTCAAGGTCGGCAAATTCGGCGCCTTCATCGGCTGCTCCAATTATCCCGACTGCCGCTTTACCCGCCAGCTCGCCGACACCGGCGACAAAGGCTCGGCCGGCGCCGAAGCGAAAGTGCTCGGCACCGATCCCGAGACCGGCCTTGACGTGACGGTCCGCAGCGGCCGCTTCGGTCCTTACGTCCAGCTTGGCGAGGCCAACGGAAAAGAGAAGCCGAAGCGCGCGTCGATCCCCAAGGGCACCGACCCGCAAAGCCTCGATCTCCGCCACGCGCTCTCCCTGCTCTCGCTGCCGCGCGAGGTGGGTCTGCATCCGGAGTCGGGCAAGCCGATCATGGCGGGCTTCGGCCGCTTCGGTCCGTATATTCAGCACGACGGCAAATATGCGAGCCTTGGCGGACCCGAAGAGGTGTTCGAGGTGGGCTTGAATCGCGCGGTGACCCTGCTCGCCGAAAAGGCCGCGTCCTCGAGTGCTCGGCGTGGGGCGAGTGTGATCAAGGAGCTTGGCGAGCATCCCGGGCTTGGCGGCAAGGTGCAGGTCTTGACCGGCAAGTACGGACCTTACGTGAAGCATGGCAAGGTCAACGCCACGCTGCCCAAGGATCGCGAGCCCGAGCAGGTGACGATGGAAGAGGCGGTCGAGCTGATCGCCGCCAGGAGCGCCAAAGCCCCTGCCGCGAAGAAGCCGGCTAAGAAGCCCGCCAAGAAGCCTGCGCGTAAAGGCGGAAAGAGCAACAAAGAGGCCGTCGAGGAGACGGCAGGCTGAGCGGCGACCGTGGCAAAATCCAAGGGGGCTGCGCGCAACAAGACTTCCGGCAGGCTACCCTCCAAGCAGGAAATTATCGACTTTCTCGCAACCGCGACCGGCGAGGCCGGCAAGCGCGAGATCGCGCGCGCCTTTAACATCAAGGGCAGCGACCGCATCGCGCTGAAAGCTTTGTTGCGCGACATGGCCGATGACGGGCTGATCGCCGGCTCGCGCCGCAAGCTGACGCGGCCGGGCGTCCTGCCGCCGGTGACGGTGATCGAGATCGTGAGCCGCGACGCCGACGGCGAGTTCATCGCCAGGCCCGCCGCGTGGGACGAGGCGGAGCATGGCCCCCCGCCCCGCATCCTGATGGCCGAGAGCAAGCGCGAAGCGGGTCCCGTTGCGGGCGTGGGCGACCGCGTGCTGGCGCGCATCACCGCCCTCGGCCCCGATGCCGGCTATCCCTATCAGGCGCGGACCATCAAGCGCCTGGCGCGGGCAACGCGAAGCCTGCTCGGCATCTTCCGCGCGCTGCCGGGCGGCGCGGGGGTCATCGATCCCATCGACCGCAAGCAGCTGAAAGAATGGCCCGTGGCGCGAGGCGGCACAGGCGAGGCGCAAAACGGCGAGCTGGTCCGCTACGAGCTTGCCCGGTCCTCGCGCGTTGGCGTGCAGACCGCGCGCGTCACCGAGCGGCTCGGCAACCCGGGCGCCCAGCAGATGACGAGCCTGATCGCGGTCCATGCCCACGGCATCCCCGATGCCTTCCCTGAAGCGGCGCTCGCCGAGGCCGAGGCCGCCAAGGAGCCAGACCTGAAGCATAGGGAGGATCTGCGGCACCTCCCCCTCGTCACCATCGACCCCTCCGACGCCCGCGACCACGACGACGCGGTCTGGGCCGAAGCCGACCCCAATCCCGCCAATCGCGGCGGCTGGGTGGTGATCGTCGCCATCGCCGACGTCGCCTCTTATGTTCGTCCCGGCAGCACGCTCGACAAGGAGGCGCGCAAGCGCGGCAACTCGGTCTATTTCCCGGATCGCGTGGTGCCGATGCTGCCCGAGCGCATCTCCAACGACCTCTGCTCGCTCAAGGAGAACGAGGCGCGCGCCTGCCTCGCCGTCCGCATGATCTTCGACAAAGACGGGACGAAGCTCGACCACCGCTTCTTCCGCGCCCTGATGCGCTCCGCCGCGAGCCTCAGCTATGAGCAGGCGCAAAGCGCAATCGACGGGCGTCTCGACGAGGTCACGGGACCCCTGCTCGAGCCCGTGCTCAGGCCCTTATGGGGCGCCTATGCGAGCATCGTGCTCGCGCGCACCGAGCGGGGACCGCTCGATCTCGATCTGCCGGAACGGAAGATCCTGCTCGACGATCAGGGGCGCGTCAGGGGCGTGGCGAGCCCTCCCCGGCTCGACGCCCATCGCCTCATCGAGGAGTTCATGATCGCCGCCAATGTCGCCGCGGCCGAAGCCTTGGAGGCGAAGCGTACGCCGCTGATCTATCGCGTCCACGACACCCCGACGAAGGAGAAGCTCGCTTCGCTGGGAGATTTCCTGAACACGATCGGGATCAAGCTGCCGAAATCGGGCACGCTGAAGCCGGCCCAGTTCAATCGCATCCTGGCCGAAACCCGCGCCACGCCCACCGCCGAGCTCGTGGGCGAGGTCATTCTAAGGAGTCAGGCGCAAGCCGAATATAACCCGGGCAATTACGGCCATTTCGGATTGAACCTGCGCCGCTACGCGCATTTCACCTCGCCTATCCGCCGCTATGCCGATCTCATCGTCCATCGTGCGCTCGTGCGAGCGCTGGGCGCCGGCACCGACGGATTGACCGATGCCGAGATCGGCGAACTGGCCGAGATCGCCCAGGCCATCTCCGACACCGAGCGCCG
>JALHTP010000228.1 GCA_022865725.1 Methyloceanibacter sp.
GCGCAAGCGTGAGCGCGCGCGTCTACATCTCCCGCGATTCCGGCGCGCTCTGCGTTGGCGCCGAGGAGGTCGCGACTGCCTTCCGCAAGACGGCCGAGAAGCGGGGTCTCGACGTGGAGATCGTGCGCACGGGATCGCGAGGGCTTTATTGGCTCGAGCCTCTGGTCGAGGTGGCGACTCCGCAAGGCCGTGTCGGCTATGGGCCGGTCAAGCCCGCCGATGTCGAGGCGCTGCTCGATGAAGGTGAAAAACACCGCTTATGTCTCGGCCTCGTGGACGACATCCCCTGGCTCAAGAGCCAGACGCGGCTCACCTTCAAGAATTGCGGCATCATCGATCCGCGCAGCCTCGAAGATTACAAGGCACATGGCGGTTACAAGGGCTTGGAGAAGGCCCTGGCCGTCGGGCCTGAGGCCATCGTCGAGGAAGTCATCAATTCTGGCCTGCGCGGCCGCGGCGGCGCCGGCTTCCCCACCGGCATAAAATGGCGCACCGTGGCGCAGACGCCTCCCCAGCAGAAATATATCGTCTGCAACGCGGATGAGGGCGACTCAGGCACCTTCGCCGACCGCATGATCATGGAAGGCGATCCCTTCGTGCTGATCGAAGGCATGACCATCTCCGGCATCGCGAC
Organism: Methyloceanibacter sp.; assembly: GCA_022865725.1. Lineage (GTDB taxonomy): Bacteria > Pseudomonadota > Alphaproteobacteria > Rhizobiales > Methyloligellaceae > Methyloceanibacter. The sequence continues at coordinate 635 of JALHTP010000228.1, forward strand.
AGGCGCCACCTACGGCTATATCTATATCCGCTCCGAATATCCTGACGCCATCGAGGCGATGGAGATCGCCGTCCGCGAAGCGCGCAAAGGCGGCATGCTGGGGCGCGCGGTGGCGGGCTCCAAATACGATTTCGACATGGAAGTCAGGGCCGGCGCCGGCGCCTATGTATGCGGCGAGGAGACCTCGCTGCTGGAAAGCCTCGAAGGCAAGCGCGGCGAAGTCCGCGCCAAGCCCCCCCTCCCGGCCCATATCGGCCTGTTCGGCAAGCCGACCGTCATCAACAATGTGCTGTCGTTGGCTACCGTGCCGATCATCATGTCGGACGGCGGCGCCTTCTATCGCGATTTCGGCATGGGCAGGTCGCGCGGCACCATGCCCATCCAGCTTGCCGGCAACATCAAGCATGGCGGACTTTACGAAACGGCCTTCGGCATCACGCTCGGCGCGCTGGTCGACGATATTGGCGGCGGCACGCGCTCGGGCAAGCCGGTCCGCGCCGTGCAGGTGGGTGGGCCGCTCGGCGCTTATTTCCCGCGCGCGCTGTTCGACACGCCGTTCGACTACGAGGCCTTCACCGCGGCCGACGGCCTGATCGGGCACGGCGGCATCGTCGTGTTCGACGATACCGTGGACATGGCCAAGCAGGCGCGCTTCGCCATGGAGTTCTGCGCCATCGAATCTTGCGGCAAGTGCACGCCCTGCCGCATCGGATCGGCGCGTGGCGTCGAGCTCGTGGACAAGATCGTGGCCGGCGAGGACGCGGCCGCCAATCTCATCGTGCTCGAAGACCTCTGCAACACCATGAAGTTCGGATCGCTTTGCGCCCTTGGCGGGTTCACTCCCTATCCCGTGATGAGCGCGCTCACCCATTTCCCCGAGGATTTCGGCGCCGCCCGTAAGCGCCTGCAAGCTGCTGAATGAGGAAACCGAGATGTCGATGACCCAGGAAATCGATTACGGGACTCCGGCCTCCAAGGCCAAGAAGGAGGTCACGCTCACCATCGACGGGGTCAAGCTGACGGTGCCGGAAGGCACCTCGATCATGCGCGCGGCGATGGACATGGGGACGCAGATCCCTAAGCTCTGCGCCACCGACATGCTGGAGGCGTTCGGCTCCTGCCGGCTGTGTCTCGTCGAGATCCAGGGCCGCAACGGCACGCCCGCCTCCTGCACCACGCCGGTCGCCGACGGGATGGTGGTGCAGACCCAGACTGACAGGCTGAAGCGGCTGCGCAAGGGCGTGATGGAGCTGTATATCTCCGAGCACCCGCTCGACTGCCTGACCTGCTCGGCCAATGGCGATTGCGAGCTGCAGGACATGTCGGGCGCCGTGGGCTTGCGCGAGGTGCGTTACGGCTATGACGGCGCGCGCCATCCCAATCCCGGCATCGACGCCTCGAACCCTTATTTCACCTTTGAGCCTTCGAAATGCATCGTCTGCTCGCGTTGCGTCCGGGCTTGCGAGGAGGTGCAAGGCACGTTCGCGCTGACCATCGCCGGCCGCGGCTTCGACTCGGTGGTCTCGCCGTCGCAGCAGCAACCCTTCCTCGATTCCGAATGCGTCTCCTGCGGCGCCTGCGTGCAGGCCTGCCCCACCGCCACGCTCAACGAGAGGAGCGTGATCGAGATCGGCACGCCGGAGCACTCCGTCGTCACCACATGCGCCTATTGCGGCGTGGGATGCGCCTTCAAGGCGGAGATGCGCGGCGAAGAGGTGGTGCGCATGGTGCCGTGGAAGGACGGCAAGGCCAATCGCGGCCATTCCTGCGTCAAGGGCCGCTTCGCCTTCGGCTATGCCACGCACAAGGACCGCATCCTGAAGCCCATGATCCGCGCCAAGATCACCGATCCGTGGCGCGAGGTCTCCTGGGACGAGGCCGTCACTTACGCGGCGTCGGAGTTCAAGCGCATCCAGGCGAAATTTGGCCCCGCCTCGGTCGGCGGCATCACCTCCTCGCGCTGCACCAATGAGGAGACCTTCCTGGTGCAGAAACTGGTGCGCGCGGCCTTCGGCAACAACAATGTCGACACCTGCGCGCGGGTCTGCCACTCGCCGACCGGCTACGGGCTGAAAACCGCCTACGGCACCTCGGCCGGCACGCAGGATTTCGACTCCGTCGAATTTTCCGACGTGATCTTGATCATCGGCGCGAACCCGACCGACGGTCACCCCGTCTTCGCCTCGCGCATGAAGAAGCGCCTGCGCGAAGGCGCCAAGCTCATCATCCTCGATCCGCGCCGCATCGACCTCGTGCGCACGCCGCATATCGAGGCCGACTATCATTTGCCGCTGAAGCCCGGCACCAATGTCGCCGTGGTGACCTCGCTCGCGCATGTGATCGTGACCGAGGGCCTCGTGAACGAGAAATTCGTGCGTGAGCGCTGCGATTGGGACGAGTTCCAGGACTGGGCTTCATTCGTCTCGGACCCCCGCCACAGCCCTGAGGAAGTCGAGAAGCTCTCCGGCGTCCCGGCGGAGTCGATCCGCGGCGCGGCGCGGCTCTATGCCACCGGCGGCAATGGCGCCATCTATTACGGGCTCGGCGTCACCGAACACAGCCAGGGTTCGACCACGGTGATGGCGATCGCCAACCTCGCCATGGTCACCGGCAATATCGGCCGCGAGGGCGTGGGCGTGAACCCGCTGCGTGGGCAGAACAACGTGCAGGGCTCCTGCGACATGGGCTCTTTCCCGCACGAGGTTTCCGGCTACCGGCATGTCTCCGAGGACGCCACGCGCGCCATGTTCGAGGCGCTGTGGGGCCGGCCGCTCGATGCAGAGCCAGGTTTGCGCATCCCCAACATGATGGACGCCGCGGTGGATGGCTCGTTCAAGGGCCTCTACATCCAGGGCGAGGACATCCTCCAGTCGGACCCGAACACGCAGCACATGGCGGCCGGCCTTGCCGCCATGGAATGCGTGGTGGTGCAGGACCTGTTCCTCATCGAGACGGCAAACTACGCCCATGTGTTCCTGCCGGGCTCGACCTTCCTGGAGAAGAACGGCACCTTCACCAACGCCGAGCGGCGCATCCAGATGGTGCGCAAGGTGATGAGCCCGAGAAACGGCTATGAGGACTGGGAGATCACGCAGCTTCTCTCCAACGCCCTCGGCTATCCCATGCATTACAACCATCCGTCCGAGATCATGGACGAGGTGGCAACGCTCACGCCCACCTTCGCCGACGTCTCCTACAAGAAGCTCGACGAGCTCGGCTCGGTGCAGTGGCCGTGCAACGCAGCGGCGCCGGAGGGTACGCCGATCATGCATATCAACGGCTTCTCGCGCGGCAAGGGCAAGTTCGTCATCACCGAATATGTGGCGACCGACGAGAAGACCGGCCCGCGCTACCCGCTGCTCCTCACCACCGGGCGCATCTTGAGCCAGTACAATGTCGGCGCGCAGACGCGGCGTACCGCCAATGTCGTCTGGCACCCCGAGGACGTGCTCGAGATCCATCCGCACGATGCCGAGCAGCGCGGCGTGCGCGACGGCGATTGGGTGAAGATCGCAAGCCGCGCGGGCGAGACGACGCTGAAGGCCCAGATTACCGAGCGCGTGGCGCCCGGCGTGGTCTACACCACCTTCCATCACCCGACCACGCAGGTGAACGTGGTGACCACCGAGTTCTCCGACTGGGCCACCAACTGCCCCGAATACAAGGTGACGGCGGTGCAGGTCATGCCGTCCAACGGGCCGTCGGAGTGGCAGGAGGAATATGAAGAGCTGACCCGGCAGGCGCGACGGATCGCCGAGCCCCTGATCGCAGCGGAGTAGCAGGCGCCATGCCGGCTATCGCGCGCATTCCAGTCGGGCTCAAAGGAGGCCTTGCCCGCCATGTCGCCTGACCGCCTCGTCTATATGGCGAACCAGATCGGCAAGTTCTTCGAGGTGCAACGCGCCGACGAGGTCGTTCCTGGAATCGCCAATCATATCAGGAAGTTCTGGGACCCCAGGATGCGCCAGGCGATCTTTGCCTATATCGATGCCGGAGGCGACGGGCTCGACCCGCCGGTCAGGGAGGCGATCCTTCACCTCAAGGAGCACGGCGGGAAGCCTGGCCATACGACGGAAACCAGCTTCCAGGGCACCTAGTTGTATCGGTCCTTGTTGTCCCGTGGCGCGTAGGCCAGGCTCGCCCTTTTGGCTCCCAATCGCCGCACAGCGCTGTTCGTACGGCGCTTAGTATGAAAATTGCTCTAGCGGTTTGATGACCATGTTCTTCGGAGCACGTTGTGACAAACGCGCCGTTGCCGGGGCAGACCCAAAACTCAGTTCCACCGACAGGTTTGCAACGGTTGCGCTTTGACCGTGGAGAGCTGGCAGGGGCTATTGCCGACCTTGGTGTTCTGGTCCCCATCGCGGTAGCGCTCATTATACAAAACGGCCTGTCTGCGAGCGCTGTCCTCTTGCCCGCCGGGCTGCTCTATCTCGCCGCAGGCCTGTATTACCGCCTGCCCGTGCCGGTGCAGCCGCTCAAGGCATTCGGCGCCATCGCCATTGCCCAAGGACTTGGCGCCGACGAAATCGCCGCCGGGGCGTTGCTCATGGGTGGTGTCTTCGTTGCTCTGGGCGCGTCCGGGTGGCTCGATCGCGTTGCCAGGATTTTCCCTCACCCGATCATTCGCGGCGTTCAGCTCACAGTCGGCCTGCTGTTCTGCAAACTTGCCTGGACGCTAGTGACCGCGCCGCCGATAGCATTCACCGACCATGTCGAGCCGACTTGGTGGCTCGCGACAGGTACCCTTGTCGTGATCCTCGCCGGACTGCTGATGCATCGCCGTGCCGTGGCTCTCGTCCTCTTCGTGCTCACCATCGTCGTCATGGTGCTGGCCGATCATGGTCCCTTGCAGCTTGGCCCCTCGCCGCTGCAACTGCCGGAACTGAGCATGGGGGCTTTCGCCACCGCGGCCGTCGCGCTCGTGCTTCCCCAGATGCCTCTGACCTTTGCCAATTCTTGTCTGGCGACCGCCGACGCCGCCAAGACTTATTTCGGCGCGGCCGCCGAGAGAGTGCAGCCCGGAAGACTGGCGCTCAGCCTCGGCGCTGCGAATTTGCTCGCGGGTTCGATCAGCGGAATGCCGGTGTGTCACGGGGCGGGCGGAATGAGCGCGCATTACGGCTTTGGCGCCCGCACCGGAGGCACGCCAATCATTTTAGGCGTCACGTTGTTGTTGCTCGCGCTCGTCATCGGCGCCAGCCTGCCTGCCCTGCTGGCCAGCTTTCCGCTACCGATCCTTGCGGGACTGCTGGGCATAGCCGGCCTGCTGCATATCGCCTTGCTCAAGGATCTCCGCCAGCCCGCGCACTGGGCGGTCGCCATCGCGGTCGGCGTCACCGGACTTCTCGCCAATCTCGCGATCGCCCTAGCCGTGGCTTTGCTCGTCTGGTGGGCGGCCATGGCGATTATCGCCCGGCGAAATGCGGGAGAGAGCGGCGCCTCATAAGAGGCCGCGACCGCGCACCGACGCCCCTACCGCTTTACGGCATCACCGCGACGCCCCAGGGCAGGCGGCCTACGGGCACCGACTTCTCCGCCTTGAGCGAGGAGACGTCGATCACCGTCAGGTCGTTGGTGAGGCCGTTGGCGACAAAGTACTTCTTGCCGTCGGGGCTCATCTCGCCGTGCCAGGGGCGCTGGCCGACCAGGATGTAGTCCTTGACCTCCTTAGTCGCGGTATCGATGACGGCCACGCGGTTCGAAGGGCCAAGCGCCACGAAGACCAGCTTGCCGTCGTTGGTGAAATCCATGCCCACCGGCTGAAGCTGCTCGGGGCGCACGCCGGGAACCTCGAAGGTGATCTTCTTGGTCACCTTCCAGGTCTTGGGATCGATCACCGAGATGGTGCCGCCGACCTCGGAGGAGACCCACAGCTCGGTGCCGTCCTTGTTGAACTTCGCCTCGCGAGGGCGGCTATCCACCAGCACATTGGCGATGAGCTTGTTGGACGCGTTGTCGATGACATGCGCCATGCTCGTCGATTCGGAGGTGGCGACCGTGAATTTGCCGTCTGGGCTCACGCCCATGCCCTCCGGCTCGACGCCCACGGGAACCTCGGCGAGGATATCGCCGCTCTTGATGTCCATGATGGTGACGAGACTGTCGTCCTCGTTGGCGATGTAGATGACGTCGCCCTTGGGATCGATGGCCATCAGCTCGGGGTCGGGACCGGATTCGAGCTGACGCGAGACTTCGAGCGTCTTGGTATCGATGACATCCATGATGTCGCCGTCGCCGGCCGCCACGAACAGCTCCTTGCCGTCCGGGCTCACCACGATGCCGCGCGGGCGCCGCGCCACTTTGATGGTCTTGATGACCTCCAGCGTGTCGCCGTTCAGCACGGTGATGGTGTTGTCCTTCTCGTTGGAGACGAAGACGGTCGTGGCGAAGGACGGGGTAGCGCAGAAAACGAGCGCCGCGGCGAAGATTGCGGCCAGGCTGATGCGGTGCATGGATCTACCTTTGGTCGATGGTTATTTGAACTTGCACTTGGTCTCGGGCTTGTCGAAGCCAAGCGTGTCGGTGACATTGGTGGGATGCAGGAAGCCCTCCTGCGGTGAGGTCGAGACGGGCACGCGGGTGCCACCGCCGAGCACGATCGGCTGGCGCATCTGATGGTCCCAAGTACGGAAGCTCATCGCCTGGCCTTTGAAGCCTTCCAGCTTGAACGCGTCGGAGAGCATGTAGGCCTTCACCTCCTGCGGCGTGGTCTTGCCGGACTTCATCGCGGAATCGGCAAGAGCGCGAAACCCGAGCCACGCCGTATAGTCGCGCTCGACGGGGGCGCGGTGGGCGATGCGGGGAATCGCGTTCTGGAAATGCATGGCGCCGGATTCGGTGTAGGACTTATCCCAGGCAATGGCCTGCAAGCCTTGCGTGCCCACCACGGGCCGGGGCGAAGTGGTGCGGTACAGCAAATAGTCGCCGAAATCGTCATCGCTGTTGATGACCCACACCACGTCGTGATCGGGCGCCCCTTCCGTCTCCATCGGGATCTGCGCCTGGACCTGCTGGAAGCCTGAGTCCAGATTGCGCGCGCCGGGCGGCAGGTCGTAGAGCTTTTCATCGACCACCTTGCCGCCGAAGCGGCCGGCGGACCGCTTGACCTGGGCGAGATAATCCTGGTCCTGCGGCGAGTCGCGCCGGATGACGAACCAGCGCGGCCATTTCTTCCAGATGAGATATTGCGCCAGCGCGTCCGCGCGCATCGCGTAATCGGGGATGACGTGGAAGACGTTGGAGCGGCATTGCTCCTGGCGGAGCGCGGTGGCGCTGGAGCGGATGTTCATGATTACCGCATCCTTGGCCTCCGGCAGATCGGCCACGGCGAGAAGATCGGCGGGCTCGAGGTCGGCGATGATGAAGCGATCGCCGCCGGCGAGGACTTCCTTGGCCTTGGCGACCACGTCAGCATCGAGCGGAACGATGGCCTCGGTGAGCTCGAAGGAATGGCCGACGAAGCCCCCGGCCTGGTTCGCCTCTTTCAGCATCAGCCGCGCGCCTTGGATGCCTTTGTCGGGGATGGGCTTCTCGGCATAAGAGAGCGGCAGCGGCTCCTCATATGCCTTGCCGAGATAGACGATGCGCATCGGCTTCGACGGCGCGGCGCCGCCCTCGGGCGAAGCTGCGGCGGCAGGAGGCGCGGCCGGCGTTTCGGCTCCAGCGGCGGGAGCGGCTTGCGGACTTGCGGCCGCGGCCGGCGCTGCTTCGGTGGAAGGAGGAGCCGGCGGCGTCTCGGCCAGCGCCGGGACGAGCAAGGCCGAGCCGAGAAGACCCGAAATTATGGCCAAGCCCGCAATCCGCTTAGGGCTTCGACGCATGTGACCGACTGATGAACTCGACATAGGCGAAGCTTTGCTCCTACGGCGCTGACGAACCGGAAGTGACGATGCGCCGACGCTCGGGGGAGGTGCGGGGCCAGGACATTCAGCGCGCC
>JALHTP010000229.1 GCA_022865725.1 Methyloceanibacter sp.
ATCGCCTTCTTCCCCTCCCCTGGCCCGGTTTACGCTGGCGCGGCTTCCGTGCCGAAACGGCGCTTCAGGGCCTCGACAAGCGGCGCCATGCGGCTGCCCAATGAGCCCTTGACCATGATCGCGTCCCCCGGCCCTACCGAGCCCAAAAGCTTGGGCTGAAGCTCCTCGGCGGTCTTGGCATAGGCGCCTTGGCGGCTTGCGGGCAAAGCCTGAAAAAGCGAGCCCATCAGCTCGCCGCAGGCAAAGACAACATCTACCCCCGCCCCGTCAATGAACTCCGCAAGCTCGGTGTGAAGTTTCGGGCCTTCCGGGCCAAGTTCGAGCATATCGCCGAGCACGGCCACGCGCCGCTTGTACGCGCTCCGCGGCATCAGCCCGAGCGTGGCGAGCGCGGCCCGCATGGAGGCCGGATTAGCGTTGTAGGATTCGTCGATCACAACCATGCGCCCGCCTTTGGCGGCGATCAGGGTGCGCGCACCCCTTCCCGCCTGCGCCTGAAGTCCGTCAAGGGCGCGAGCGGCGGCTTTAAGATCGGCGCCGGCCAACTTTGCCGCGGCGAGCACGGCGAGCGAGTTCTGCACGAGGTGACGTCCAGGCGCGCCGAGGCGATAGCTCAAGGTCTCGCCGAGAATGTCCGCCTTGACCTTAGACCCGTCAGGCTCAAGCTCGACGCCGAGCAAGCGGGCCTCGGCATCTTGCGCCTCGCCGAAGCCGATAATCTTCGCGCCGTGATCGAGCGCGTGAGCCTTCAGCCGCTCGAAATAGGGGCTGTCGCGATTGATGACCGCCGCACCCCCCGGCAGAAGCCCATGGAATATCTCCGCCTTGGCGTCGGCAATCTCCTCCACCGAGCGGAAGAAGCCGAGATGCACGGGCGCCACGGTGGTGACGATGGCGATCTCCGGCCTGACCAGCCGCGTCAGCGCGTCGATCTCGCCCGCATGGTTCATGCCGATCTCGAACACGCCGAAGCGGACTTCTTTCGGCATATTGGCGAGCGACAGCGGCACGCCCCAATGATTGTTGAAGGACTTCGCCGAGGCATGCACCGAGCCGCTGGCGGCGAGCGCCAGCCGGAGCGCCTCCTTGGAGCCGGTCTTGCCGGCGCTGCCGGTCACCGCGATCACCCGCGTGCCGGTGGCGCGTGTGCGGGCCGCGCGGCCGAGATCGTTCAGGGCTTCGAGCGTCTCGCCGACGCGGACCAGCCTCTCCTCGTCGCCTAGTGGGAAGTTGCCGTCCACGATGGCGCAGGCAGCGCCCGCATCGAGCGCCGCGGCAACGAAGCCATGCCCGTCGCGGTTCGGCCCGCGAATGGCGACGAAGCCCTCGCCTCGGCCGAGGCCGCGGGTATCGATGGTGAAGCCCGTGACCGGCGCCCCAGGCGCGCCGAGGCAGGCGCCGCGCGTGGCGCTCACGATCTCGCCCAAGGTCCAAAGCGGCTCAGCCACAACGCGCTCCTTGCTTCAGCGCGGCTGCAACCGCGTCATGATCGGAAAAGGGGATCACGGTCGTCCCGATGGTTTGACCCGTCTCGTGGCCTTTGCCGGCGACGAGCAGCACATCGCCCCGCTCGAGCTTGGCGACAGCGTCGGCGATTGCCGCGGCGCGGTCGCCGATCTCGACGGCGCCTGGTGCTGCGCTCAAGATTTGCTGCCGGATTGCGGCGGGGTTTTCACTGCGCGGATTGTCGTCGGTGACGATGGCAAGATCGGCCTTGGCGGCGGCGATCCTTCCCATCTCGGGCCGCTTGCCCTTGTCGCGGTCGCCGCCGCAGCCGAACACGCCGACGAGCCGGTTCTCCACATCAGGGCGCAGCGCGTCGAGCGCCTTGGCGAGCGCATCGGGCGTGTGGGCATAGTCGATGAAAATTGGAGCGCCAGCCCGCGCCGTGCCGGCAAGATCGAGGCGGCCGCG
>JALHTP010000230.1 GCA_022865725.1 Methyloceanibacter sp.
CGCACCTCGGCCTTGCGGGTCTTCCCCCGCGCGCGCGCGTTCGTCTCGATGAAGCTCGCCACCGCGGCATAGTCGTTAGGCAGATGCGCGCAGCGCTCGTGCTGGCCAAGCCTGAGCCGCAAGCGCTCGGGCTGCTCGGGCACGCGGCCGCAAGCCCGCTCCACGGCCTCCGGGAACTTGGCGGGATGGGCCGTGGACAGCACGACCATGGGCACGCCCCCGAGCCCGCTCTCTTCACGCGCCGCCGCGACGGCCACGGCCGTATGCGGATCGACAAGCACGCCTGTCTCTTCCAGCAGCCCGCGAATGGTCATTTCCGTCTCATGCTCGCCGATCGCGTGCGCGCTGAACAGCTCCCGCAAGCCTGAAAGCTCGGTCTCGTTCAGGCGGAAGGCCCCCGTCTTGCGCAGCTCCCCCATGAGCGATCTCACCCGTGCGGGGTCGCGGCCGGCAAGCTCGAACAGAACGCGCTCGAAATTGCTCGCAAGCTGGATATCCATGCTCGGGCTAGAGGTGGCGATCACGCCTCCGGGCTCGTAGATGCCGGAGCTCAGGGCGCGGACGAGACTGTCATTGAGGTTCGTGGCAATAACGAGGCGCGCGACCGGGAGCCCCATCCGTCGGGCCGCGTAACCTGCGAAAATATCACCGAAATTTCCGGTGGGTACGGTGAAGGCGATCGCCCGATAGGGCGCACCGAGGCTGACGCCAGCGGTGAAGTAGTAAGCGATCTGGGCAAGGATCCGCGCGAAGTTGATGGAGTTGATCCCGGTCAGCTCGAGCCGGTCGCGCAAGGCCAAATCGCCGAACAGCGACTTCACGATGGTCTGGCAGTCGTCGAAGGTGCCTTCGATGGCGATGTTGTGAACGTTTTCCTCGGTGGCGGTGGTCATCTGACGGCGCTGCACGTCGCTGATGCGCCCCTTCGGATGCAGAATGAAAATGTCGATCGCCTCCAGCCCGCGGAATGCTTCGATGGCGGCGGCGCCGGTGTCGCCCGAGGTCGCCCCGATCACCGTGGCATGGGCGCCCTTCCGCAGCAGCGCGCGGTTCATCAGCCGCGCCACCACCTGCATGGCAAGGTCCTTGAATGCGAGCGTCGGCCCGTGGAACAGCTCAAGGATGAAACTGTTCGGCGCGATCTGGCGCAAGGGCGCGACGGCAGGGTGATGGAAGCTGCCATAGGCCTCTGCGAGCACGGTTTCGAGGTCGGCAAGGCAAGCGTCGCCTTCGAGAAATGGCCGCATGATGCGATAGGCGGCATCGGCATAATCGAGCCCCGCCAGCCCCGCGATCTCCTCGGGCCGAAGCGTCGGCCAGGCTTCGGGCATAAAGAGGCCGCCGTCGCGGGCGAGCGCGGCAAGGAGCGCGCCTTCAAAGGAAAGCGCCGGCGCTTCACCGCGCGTTGAGACGAACTTCAAGACAAGCCTCTTCCGCCTGGAAACGGGGGTTTTCTTGGCGCGACCCTAGCCTTCGCGGCCCTCCCCCGCAACAGGACCAAGGCCTCATTGTGAAGGGGGGCGCTGGCGGTAAGGGCTCCACACCATGATGCCGTAGATGACGAGGAGGGCAGCTGCCAAGAGGAACCAGGTGATGGCGTATTGCAGATGGTTGTTGGGAAGCTCGAGCCGCGTCTGCCCGCCCGCGGGCCAGCCGCCGGGCACATCGCTCTTCTCGGCTTCGAGGAAGAAGGGCGCCACCTCCATGGTGCGATCGGGAAACATCGATCCCGCCATGGCTTGCAGGTCGCGCCAGAACCAGCGATTGGCTTGCGGCTCGTTGTCGGGAATGAAAGAGCCTTGGATTTCCGGGGACCGCACGAGCCCGGTGACGCCGACCACGCCGCCGACCTGTCCCGGCGCACGCGAGGAAGGGTTTCTCAGCGCGTCAGGCACGAAGCCGCGATCGATCAGGACCGTGTCGCCGGTTTCGGTCTGGAGCGGCGTGATGACATACCAGCCGACCGTTCCGTCCGATATGGCATAGAGATATTGTTCCTTGGCGTGGTCGAAGCGGCCCTCGACGCGGACCCGGTAATAGCTCGGGTCGCGCCCCTCGCGGGCAAGCGCGATGGCATCCTTGAGCGTGATGGGTGCGCCCTTGGTCCGCGCCTCGATCTCGGCGATCAGCCCTTCCTTCCAATGCAGCCGCTGGAGCTGCCAAAGCCCAAGCCCGACGAGCAGGGCAAAGGCGGCAAGCGTCGCCGCGGTGAGCCCGACAAGGCCTTTGGTCTGCATCTAAGGGCCAGCCCTATTTGGAGGCGAGCTTGCCCACTTCGGCCTTGTGCCTGAACTGGAGCGCGATGAGCGCGCCCTTGAAGGACCGAAGCAGGAGGAGCGGCAGGAGGATGCCGAGCGAGCCCCACAGCGCCGCGTGCAGCCAATAAGGCGGGGCGTAACGGACCTCCGTGATCAGCGCCAAGCCCGTCACCACGAACCCGGTGACGAGAATGACGAAGACCGCGGGCCCGTCGCCCGAATCGGCGAAGCCATAGTCGAGGCCGCAAAGCTCGCATTTGGGGGCGAGCGTGAGATAGCCGGAATACAGCTTGCCGCGGCGGCAGGACGGGCAACGTCCGGCGATCCCCGCCCACAGGGTCGAGCCCAAGGACGGCGCATCCGGCATCTTTTGCCCTTGGCCCATCAGGCCTCCTCAAACGAAAAAGGGGCGGTCCTGGAAGACCGCCCCCCGAGATTTGCACGAAACGCGGCTAATGCGTCGGATAGTTGCTGCCCGCTCCCCACACATAGATGCAGGTGAACAGGAACAGCCACACCACGTCGACGAAGTGCCAATACCAGGCGGCGGCCTCGAAGCCGAAATGCTGCTTCGGGGTGAAGTCGCCGCGCATCGCCCGGATCAGGCACACC
>JALHTP010000231.1 GCA_022865725.1 Methyloceanibacter sp.
AAATCTGAGGCTCTCAGCCTGTAGCCCTGGTGTAGCCCCATAAAACTAATGGCCTAGCCAAAATTACCTAAGCCATTGAATTTGTGGTGGGCCCGGGAGGGCTCGAACCTCCAACCAGACGGTTATGAGCCGCCGGCTCTAACCAATTGAGCTACGGGCCCCTTGTTTGCCAACGCCGCCTCATAGCAGAGTTCGCGGCTGGCGCGAATTGCCGGAAGTTAATTTGCGCTTCTTCAGCCGGCGGGCAATCCTAATGAACGGCTGGCAACTTGCGGAGCTTCAATGTCTCTCCCCTCCCCGAAATACCTCTTCGCCTTGCTTCTCCTCGTCGCCTTCGCCCCGCTCCAGGCGGCGCCCGCGCTTGCGCATGACCAGCCCGAGAAGCGCACCATCTCGCTGGTCGCCTCAGGCGCCATCAAGGCCACGCCCGACAAGGTGGATATCTCGACGGGGGTGACGAGCGAGGCCAATTCCGCCCGCGAAGCGCTCGACAAGAACACGGCCGCGATGACCAAGGTGGTCGAGGCGCTGAAATCCGACGGCATCGATCCCAAGGACATCCAGACCACGAATTTCTCGGTCGGCCCGATGTACGAGGTGAAGGCGGAAGGCAAGCCGCCGGTGATCGTGGGCTACCGCGTGACCAATCAAGTCCGCATTACGCTGCACGATATTGGCAAGCTCGGCGCCATCCTCGACAGAATGGTGAGCCTCGGCGCCAACCAGATCGATTCCATCGAGTTCGGCGTGGAAGAGCCGGAGGCGCTCAAGGACGCGGCGCGCAAACTCGCGCTGAAGAACGTCACCGACAACGCCAAGCTCTATGCCGAGGCTGCGGGCGTGGGCCTAGGCCAGATCCTCAGCATCGCCGAGGAGGAAAGCTCCTACCAGCCCAACTACGCGCCGGCGGCCGCCCGCATGGAGCTGTCGAAGGCCGTCCCTATCGAGGCCGGTACCGCCGCCGTCGAGGTGCGCGTCAGGGTGACCTGGGAGATCAACTAACCTCTCCCCGGCGGGGAGAGGTCGTATCGAAGCCCTCTAGCGGCTTCGATACGGGTGAGGGGAAACCCGGGTGCAAACGTGCATAGATTTCCGCCCCCTCACCCTCTCCGCCATGCGACTTGCGCATGAGCTTCGCTCGCGCAAGATCGCGTCGGAAAACCCTCTCCCCATAGGGGCGAGGGATGGCGCTCTGCCTTTTTCGATCTCGTGGCGCCTTCCGATTCCTGATTCATATCAAGGCTGAACGGCCGGGCTTTCCAGTAGTTTAGCTGGCATGGCAGCCCCAGACGCAAAGCTCGCCGGAGCCTCGGACAAGCACGCTCGCGACCGGGCAATCATGGTCACGCGGCATCTCGCGGCGCGCGGCATTTCCGACCCGCTTGTGATTGCGGCCATGGGCAAGGTGGCGCGCGAGGCCTTCGTGCCCGAGGGGCTCAAGGAGTTCGCCTACGAGGACTCCGCGCTCCCCATCGAGGCCGGCCAAACCATCTCGCAGCCTTATATCGTCGCCCGCATGATCGAGCTCCTGGAGCTTCAGCCCACCGACACGGTGCTGGAGGTCGGCGCTGGCTCGGGCTACGCCGCCGCCGTGCTCAGCCGCATCGCCAGCAAGGTCTACTCGATTGAGCGCCACGAGGAGCTCGCGACTGAGGCCCGTGCGCGCCTGAAGCGTCTCGGCTACGCCAATGCCGAGATCATCTTTGCCGACGGCACCACAGGATCGCCCGAAAAGGCCCCGTTCGACGCCATCCTCGTCTCTGCCGGCGGTCCGAAAGTGCCGGAGCCGCTGAAGCAGCAGCTGGCAATAGGCGGGCGCCTAGTGATCCCCGTCGGCCGCGATGTCCACCAGACGCTCCTGCTCGTCCGCCGCATCGACGAGGACAGCTTCGAGGAGGAGGACCATGGCGGCGTCAGCTTCGTGCCGCTGATCGGGGCGGAAGGATGGGTCGAGCCCGGAAAGGCCAAGCAAGAGACCGCGATCGACGCGGAAGCTTCCGGCTTCGCCAACGGGCTGCTGATGCCGGCGCGGCGCGCCAAGGCGATCCGCACCGAGCTAAGTCATCTCATCGCCGAGGCGGCTGAGCCGTTCGGCGATCTCGACGAGCTTACGAGCCTGGCCGAGCGCTTCGCCCACAAGCGCGTCGTGCTGCTCGGCGAGGCGACGCATGGCACGGCCGAGTTCTACGATGCCCGCGCGGCGATCACCGCGATGCTGGTCGCCCGCCATGGCTTCAATATCGTCGCGGTCGAAGCCGACTGGCCGGACGCCGCGGTCTACGATGCCTATGTACGTGGCCTGCCCCGACCCAAGGTGCCGCAAGCCGCCTTCACGCGCTTCCCCACCTGGATGTGGCGGAACGGCGAGGTCGCCGATTTCCTCAAGCGGCTGAAGGCCATCAATGAAGGGATCGGCGATCCTGAGCGGAAATGCGGCTTCTACGGGCTCGACGTCTATAGCCTCGGCGCCTCGATCGAGGCGGTGCTGCTCTATCTCGACAAGGTCGACGCGAGCGCGGCGCGGATCGCGCGGGAGCGCTATGGCTGCCTGGCGCCATGGCGCTCCGATCCGGTGCGCTATGGACGCATGGCGCTCTCCCGCGGCTATGCGGTGTGCGAGAAGCCGGTGGCGGACGCCCTGCTCGATCTCCTCAGGAAGCGTCTCGACTATCACTTCAAGGATGGCGAAGCGTTTTTCAGCGCCGAGCAGAACGCGCGTATCGTGACGGCGGCCGAGCAATATTACCGGGTGATGTATTACGGCGACGCCGTTTCGTGGAATTTGCGCGACCAGCATATGTTCGACACGCTGGAGCGGCTGCTTGCGCATCGTGGACCCAGCTCCAAGGCTGTCGTCTGGGCGCACAATTCGCATATCGGCGATGCCGAATTCACCGAGATGGGCCAGGTCCGGGGCGAGCATAATATCGGGCAGCTCGCGCGCGGGCGCTTCGGGGAAGAGGCCGCGCTGATCGGCTTCGGCACCGACCGCGGCACGGTCGCGGCGGCGTCCGACTGGGATGGCCCCATGGAGATCAAGCGCGTGCGCACCGCTCGCGATGATTCCTATGAGGGCAGCTCGCGCGATTCCGGAATTCCCGCCTTTTTCCTCGAGACCGGCCCCGGCCAAAAAGAGCACATCCGCTCAGCGCTCGCCGAGCCGCTGCTCGAGCGCGCCATCGGCGTGATCTACCGGCCCGAGACAGAGCTCCTGTCGCATTATTTCCAGGCCGAGCTGTCGCGGCAATTCGATGCCTGGATCTGGTTTGCCGAGACCAAGGCCGTGGCGGCGCGCGCCGATGCCCATCCGCACGGCCCCGACGAGACCTATCCCTTCGGGCTTTAGGCCGCGCGTACTACCCCATTCATATCATTGCCGTTTTGTAAGGGTTCGATGGCGCCCGTTCATGCTAAGAGCGGAAGCTCTCAGGAAAAGCGGGCTCGATGGGAACGCGTTGGCTCACGGTGCTGCTGGTCGCTGGCCTCGCGGCAGGCGCCTTCTACTATTTTTGGCAGAACGGCTCTGCCGCCAAGCTCGATATCCAAACGGTTGCCGCCACGCGCGGCGATGTCCGCCGGGTGGTCTCGACCTCCGGCACCGTGCGCGCGCTCGGCACCGTGGATATCGGCTCGCAGCTCTCAGGCAATATCGGCGAACTCAATGCCGATTTCTCATCACAGGTGAAAAAGGGCCAGGTGCTCGCCCGCATCGAGCCGTCCACCTTCGACACCAGGGTGCGCGAGGAGGAGGCGGGCCTGGCCATCGCCAAGGCCAATGTGACGCTTCAGGAAGCGAGCGTCGCGCGGGCCGAATCCAATCTGCATAAGGCCGAGCTCGATCTCGGCCGCGCCGCCGAGCTCGTCAGGAAAGGCGCCGGCACGCAAGCCGTCCTCGACACTACGACGGCGGCGCAACAAGGCGCCATCGCCGACCTCGCCATCGCCAAGGCGCAGGTCGATAACGCCAAGGCCACGCTCGAGCAGCGCCAGGCCACCCTCGACAGCGCCCGCATCGACCTGGAGCGCACCTATATCCGCTCGCCCATCGACGGCGTGGTCATCGAGCGGACCGTGGAGGCGGGGCAGACCGTGGCGGCGAGCATGACGGCGCCGAAGCTCTTCACCATCGCCCAGGACCTGGCCCATGTGCAGATCGAGGCGCAGGTGGACGAGGCCGATATCGGTCAGGTATCGAGCGACAACCCGGTCAGCTTCACCGTCGATGCCTATCCCGACGTGACCTTCAAGGGAGAGGTCGAGCAGATCAGGCTCGCGCCGGTCGCGCTGAACAACGTGGTCACCTACACGGTGGTGATCGCCGCCGACAATCCTCTGGGCCGGCTTCTGCCCGGCATGACGGCCACTGTCGAGATCGTCTCCGGCGAGCACAAGGACGTGGTGGTGGTGCCGAGCGAGGCGTTGCGTTTCCAGCCGCGCGGACCGGCGCAAGCCGCCCTGACGCGCGATGGCTGGTCGACAGGTGCGACCCTCGCTCCGGCGGGCGAACGCGGCGCGCGCCTCTTGCAACGGCTGAAAGATCAGCTCGCGCTTGGCGAAGAGGAGATGGGAAAGATCCGCGCCGCGCTCGAGGCCGAGTTCGCCGCGCTCAGAAGCGCAGGTCACCCTGGAACAGCGCCGATGCAGGACGATGTGCGCGAGCAGGTGCGCATGCGCATCGCCAAGGTGCTCCGCGCCGTGCTCACGCCCGAGCAATACAAGAAATACGAGGAGATGGCGCGGCAAAGACCCAGCGGCCCGCGCAGGGTCACGCTGTGGACCTATGAGGACGGCGCCTTCTGGCCGCATGAGGTCAGGCTCGGCCTCACCGACGGAAGCGTCACCGAGGTTGTCGAAGGCTTGCCCGAGGGAGCCCAGGTCGTGGTTCGCGCGCGCGAGGCGGCGCAATGACGCGGCCGCAAGCCGCCGCGGAACGCACGACTGCTTCCCTGCCCCCGCAGATCGTCGCGCGCGATCTGGTCAAGACCTACACGCTCGGCGGCAGCGTCATCGGCGCGCTCCAGGGCATTAGCGTCGAGGTCGAGCGCGGCGAATATCTTGCCGTCACCGGGGCCTCGGGCTCCGGCAAGTCGACCTTTATGAACCTTATCGGTGCGCTCGACACGCCGACCAGCGGCTCGCTTCACGTCGAGGGCCGCGAACTCGGCCGGCTCGGCGTCGATCAGCTCGCGCTCTACCGCAACGAGAAGATCGGCTTCGTGTTCCAGACCTTCAATCTGTTGGCGCGGACGAGCGCGCTCGACAATGTCGCGCTGCCGCTGCTCTATTCGCCCCGCGGCCACAGCGGCGCCCGCGACAAGGCCAAAGCCTGCCTCGCCAAGGTCGGGCTAGCGCACCGCGAGGACCACCAGCCCTCGGAGCTGTCCGGCGGGCAGCAGCAGCGGGTGGCGATCGCGCGCGCGCTGGTCAACGATCCGCATATCATCCTCGCCGACGAGCCGACCGGCGCGCTCGACAGCCACACCACCGAGGAAATCATTGCGCTGTTCGAGGAGCTGAACGCGACCGGCATCACGGTGATCATCGTCACCCATGAGCCCGACATCGCCAAGCGCGCGCGGCGGCGGCTCACCTTCCGCGACGGCCAGATCGTCGAGGATGCTTCGTGAACGTGCTCGCCTCCTGCAAGGTCGCTATCGGCGCGCTCAAGGTGAACGCGCTGCGCAGCTTCCTCGCCATGCTCGGCGTGATCATCGGGGTCGCCTCGGTGATCGTCATGGTGTCGGTGGCGACCGGCGCAGGCCAGGCCATCGAGGCCCGCATCAAGGCGCTCGGCACCAATGTGCTCGTGGTCATGCCGGGCTCGTTCACCTCAGGCGGCAGGCGCGCCGGCGAAGGCACCGCCTTGGCGCTGTCGGAGGACGACCTTGCGGCGATCCGCGCCACCGTTCCAGGCGTCGCCGCCGTGGCAGGCATGGTAAGCGGGTCGGCGCCGGTCGTCGTCGGCAACGCCAATTGGACCACATCGGTCAACGGCGTGAACGAGGATTTCCTCGAAGTGCGCGACTGGCCGGTCGCCGAGGGCCGCAGCTTCACCGAGGCCGAGCTTCGCGCCGGCGCCAAGGTCGCCATTCTCGGCGCCACCACGGCGCGCGAGCTGTTCGGCTCGGCGCCTGTGATTGGCGAGCAGATCCGCATCAAGAACGTGCCCTTCACCGTGATCGGCGTGCTCACGGCAAAAGGCCAGTCGGGCTGGGGCACCGATCAGGACGATACCGCGCTCGTTCCGCTTGCGACCGCCAGGCGCCGGCTGTTCGGGGCCGAGCAGACCGTCCCCGACAATCTCCGCCAGATCATGGTCGAGATCGCTTCGACCGAAGGGATGGGCGACGCGCAGGAAGAGATCGAGACGCTGCTGCGCGAAAGGCGGCATGTCCGGACAGGCTCCCCCGATGACTTCCAGGTGCGCAACATGGCCGAATTCATCCGCGCGCGAAGCGAGTCGCAAAGCATCCTCGGCCTCCTGCTCGGCGCCACCGCCGCCATCTCGCTGATCGTGGGCGGCATCGGCATCATGAATATCATGCTGGTCTCGGTGACCGAGCGCACCCGGGAGATCGGTTTGCGCATGGCGGTCGGCGCGAGACGCCGCGACATCTTGAGTCAGTTCCTGATCGAGGCGGTGACGCTGTGCGTCCTGGGCGGACTGATCGGGCTTACGATCGGCGGCGGCACGGCGCTCGCCATGTCGATCTGGGGGAATTGGCCGATTTCGCTCTCGCCCAGTCTCGTGCTGATCGCGCTTGCCTCGGCCGGGCTGGTGGGCGTGTTCTTCGGCTATTACCCCGCGCGCCGCGCCTCGCTGATGAACCCGATCGACGCGCTCCGCTATGAGTGAGGCTTAGGTGCAAGCTTGCGCCGCCTGTGGTCTAGTCGGGACGCGCATCATGCTCTTGAGCCGAAGGACGACAAGCCCATGCCTCATATCGGGATCGACCCGATGCTGGCGGTGGCGGTGATGTTCGCCACAGCCTGCACCGACGCCGTCTATGTCCTCTTCACCAACGCCGTGGTGAGGCGCCGCCGCCTCCCCGCCGCGAGCTGGAGCAGCATCTGGTATCTGCTCTCCTCCTTCGCGGTCATTAGCTACACCCAGCATTGGGCCTATGTGATCTTCGCCGCGATGGGCTCCTTCGTCGGCGCCTATGTCACCCTCACCTTCCTGCATCCCGGCGCGAGCTATCCGACCCAGCCGCCCGGCTCTGCGCCGCTCTAGAGCTAGGAGGAGATCGATGAGCGACTGGACCCTCGGCGCCGTCAAAGCGCGCAACATGGAGATCAACGCGCTGTGCGAGAAGGAGGGCTGCCGTCACCTGTTCACCTTCAATCTCGACGCGCTGATCGAGGGCGTGGGCCCTGACTATCCGCTCGCCGACATCCCGCCGATGGAGTGCCCGGCCTGCGGCGAAGGCCAGCTCGTCATCCGCCTCTCCTTCGTCGACCCCGCGCCAGAGCCTGAGCATGAATGACTCGGCCGCTTCTCATTCACTCCTCTCCCCAGCGGGGAGAGGGCTTTCTGCCGCGATTTTGCGCGCGCTGCGCTCAAGCAGCGAAGCGGTAGCGCATCGTTATGCGCGCAAGTCGCATGGCGGAAAGGGTGAGGGGGAACCTACGCAACTGCCTGAGTCCCAAAGCCCCCTCACCCGGCGAGCGGCTCCTTCGATGCGCTACCGCTTCGCTGCTTGAGCGCATGACGCTCGCCGTCCTCTCCCCCAAGGGGAGAGGAGGAAAGCCTGTTAAGCCGCGGACGCCGACGCCGGCTCGCGCCCGCTCGACACGGCCTCTCGCCTGAGCTTCACGCTGAGCCTCTCGGGCGGCTGCTGCCGCACATTGCTCTGCGGCGAACGCACCGAGCGCCCGTCGAAATAGGCCCCCGCCTCGATCGCCAGAGATTGGTGCTGGATGTCGCCAACGACATGCGCGCGCGACTTGAGCACGACCTCGCCGCCGCGAATGGGGCCCTCGACACGCCCGTTCACGACCACGCGGTCGGCCTCGATGCCGCCGCTGATGGAAGCCTTAGGCGAGACGAAGAGAGAGGTGCAATGCAGATCCCCCTCGATATGGCCGCAGACCTCGACCAGGCCCTCGGCCGTGACGCTGCCTACGATCTTCAAACCTTCCGCAATGATGGTTCCCCGACGCCCGAACAAACGCATGACCATAGCTCCCCTCCTGACGCGAAACATGACGCCACTCCCCGCCTCTCATGGCCAACAAATGCCCCGGCCAGGATTCGCGGGAGTGTGAGGCTCAACTTGCGCGGTCGGGGAATGTTCCGGGGATGTGGCTCCGTTGCGCGCGCTTCGACCGCTTTGGGGCGGATGGGGCTTGGCCTGGGGGACCCTAGGACCGAGCAAGAAGCCTTCCGCTCGGAAACCTACGGGTATCATCCTTGTAAATAATCACATGGCTGGGCAGCATAGTGGCGTGCCAACCCTTGGGTAATTGGGTAATGACCTGCTTTAGTATGCTTTCTGGCGTCAGACCCTTGGCAGGCCCGACCTGACCCGCGCCGGCGCTTGCGCCGCTGTCATCGCCGGCGGGCTCGAAAGCCTTCACGGCCAAACAGCTGTTTTAGGCGGTCGGCTCGTCATACCGGCGAAAGCCGGTATCCAGTGAAAAGCAAAAGCTGTTGTGCTGGATTCCGGCTTTCGCCGGAATGACGGATTCTTTGTTTGCGCTACCGCTTCGCTACTTGAGCGCGCGGCGTTAGTTATCCAGGAAGCTTCTGAGTTTGCGGCTGCGGCTCGGGTGCTTCAGCTTGCGCAGCGCCTTGGCTTCGATCTGGCGGATGCGCTCGCGGGTCACGCTGAATTGCTGGCCGACCTCTTCCAGCGTGTGGTCGGTGTTCATGCCGATGCCGAAGCGCATGCGTAAGACACGCTCCTCGCGCGGCGTCAGCGACGCCAGCACCCGCGTGGTGGTCTCGCGCAGATTGGACTGGATAGCGGCGTCGATCGGCAGCACCGCATTCTTGTCCTCGATGAAATCGCCGAGATAAGAATCCTCCTCGTCGCCGATGGGCGTCTCGAGTGAGATCGGCTCCTTGGCGATCTTGAGGACCTTGCGCACCTTCTCCAGCGGCATGGCGAGCTTCTCGGACAGTTCCTCCGGCGTCGGCTCGCGGCCGATCTCGTGCAGCATCTGGCGGGAGGTGCGCACGATCTTGTTGATGGTCTCGATCATATGCACGGGGATGCGGATGGTGCGGGCCTGGTCGGCGATCGAGCGGGTGATCGCCTGCCTGATCCACCAGGTGGCGTAGGTCGAGAATTTGTAACCGCGGCGATATTCGAATTTATCCACGGCCTTCATCAGGCCGATATTGCCTTCTTGAATCAAATCAAGGAACTGCAAGCCGCGGTTGGTGTATTTCTTGGCGATGGAGATCACCAGGCGCAAATTCGCCTCCACCATCTCCTTCTTCGCCTGCCTGGCCTCGCGCTCGCCCTTCTGCACGATATGCACGATCTTGCGGAACTCCGAGATGTGGAGGCCGGTCTCGGCGGCAAGATTCTGGATCTCCTGGCGAAGCTCCTTCACCATGCCGCGCTCGTCGTGGATGAATTCGGCCCAGCCGCGCTTCTTCGAGCGGCCGACGCGCCTGAGCCAATTGGGGTCGAGCTCGGCGCCCTGATATTCGTCGATGAAGTCCTCGCGCTTGACGCCATAGCTCTCGGCGAGCCGGAGCATGCGCCCCTCATAGCCGATCAGCTTCTTGTTGATGTCGTA
>JALHTP010000021.1 GCA_022865725.1 Methyloceanibacter sp.
ACCAGCCCCACGCCCATCGAGCTGCCGACCTTCACCATCTCGCTCCTCTGGCACGCGAGCTTCGACCACGACCCGGGCCATGTGTGGCTGCGCCAGACGGTCTCGGGGCTCGCCTCCGAGGTGGGGTTGGAGCTCTGAGACGCGCCCCATCCGATGTGGACAACTTCGATTTGGCGGGCTTTCGCGGTAATATTGGCGTCATGATCGCCGCCTAATCGATTCGCCTCAGCATGGTTTTTTGTGAGGCTTACTGATCAACCTGGCTGATTCGAAGGAGGTCGTCCCATGGCTGTAGGCACAGCATCCGGGAAGGGAAGCGTCTCGGCGTCGAAAGCGCGCTGCGACGCGATGAGCGAAGTGTTGGCGGATAATTGGTGGGCGGTCGGCTTGCGCGGCGTGCTCGGCATTCTGTTCGGCCTGATCTGCCTGCTCACGCCAGGCGTCGCCGTCGAAGTGTTCGTCATCCTGTTCGCGGCCTATATGCTGGTCGACGGCGTGTTCGCCATCATCTCGGGCATCAAGGCGGCGCGGAACGGCGAGCGCTGGGGGATGCTCATTCTCGAAGGCATCGTCGACCTCGCGGCGGGCGCCGTCGCCGTTTTCTGGCCGGCGATCACGCTGATCGCGCTGATCTGGATCGTCGCGGTTTGGGCGATCGTGTCCGGCGTGCTCATGCTCAGCGCCGCCTTCACGCTCAATCTCGATCACGGCCGCTGGTGGCTTGCCCTTGGCGGCATCGCCTCGGTCATTTTCGGCATCCTGCTCGTCATCGAGCCGTTGATCGGTGCGGTGGTGCTGACGATATGGATCGGGGCCTATGCGCTCGTGTTCGGCATCTTCCTGCTCATCCTCGCCTTCCAGCTCCATTCCAGGAAGGAAGAGCGCGAGCACAAGATGCCCGCGGGCGCCGCGGCGGCGAAGAAGGCGTAAGCACCTTTCATCTCGAACTGAAATTGCGGCGCGAGATACTACCTCTCGCGTCGCCAATTTGCTTGTCCGTCGCATGAGCGTGCTGGCGAATGGGTCTCGCGTTAAACGGGTGGCAGCGTCACCGAGCTGTTTCGGCGTTCGTCCGCAGACCCTGGTTTTCCGCCCGATTTGACAAGCCGCTTCGACCACGGCTGGATTCGTGGTTCAAGAAGACGATGGAAGGCAATCCCGATGACGCGCAGGGCCAAGCCTTCACGCCGCTCGAGCGCTTCGTCATGGAGCTGTTTCGGGTCATCTCGCCGAACGGCGGAAGCATATCGGCGATGGAAGAGGTGAGGCCTCCGCCATATGAGCGGCACGGCTACGTGGTCAGCCCGCACACGACAACGAGCCTCGACCCGATCCATTGGACGAACCCGCAGGCGTTCGACCCCGATCGCTATAAAGCGGCTCCGACCAGCGTGGAGATCGACGAGGCGAAGTGCAAGGAGATCGGTTTCGCCAAATGTCCGTTCTCGAGCGAGCCCTTCGAGGTGAAAGACGGTCGCAAAGGCGCGATCGACAATAGCGGGTTTGGGACCGTGTTCGGGGTCGTCGACGGCAAACCTCTGCCGGTCTGCGACTATGCGGGCTTTGCACCGTTCGGCTTCGGCTGTCGGCGTTGCCCGGGCAAGCAGCTCACCATCCAGGTGTTCGAGGATTTCCTGCGAAAGGTGTGGAATAGCGGAATCGAGTTCCACAAGCTCGATGTCGTCGATCCCGAGCCGCTTCCGATCGGACCGACCACCGTCATCGCCGACAATGTCGGCTTCGTACGCAGAGCTTGAGCAGGACCGGAGACTTTCGTCAGCCACTGGGAGAGGAAAACACTATGAGAAGATTGTTGCTTGCTGGAATTGCGCTTGCCGTGCTCGCTGGCGCGGCCGTCGTGTCGCGGCCCGCGGGGGCGCTGGAAAACTG
>JALHTP010000232.1 GCA_022865725.1 Methyloceanibacter sp.
GCGCCGATCTCCTATTTCGAGATCGTGATCGGCTATGTCGGCGCGGCCGCCACCAAATCGATCGCGCTCGGGCTGATCATCCTCGCCACGGCCTTCCTATTTGTGCCGATCGAGATCGCCCATCCCTTCTGGATGATCGCCTTCCTGGTGCTGACGGCGGTGACCTTCAGCCTACTCGGCTTCATCATCGGCATCTGGGCCGACGGCTTCGAGAAGCTGCAGCTCGTGCCGCTCCTCATCATCACGCCGCTGACCTTTCTCGGCGGTACCTTCTATTCGATCAATGTGCTGCCGCCCTTCTGGCGGGCCGTCACGCTGTTCAATCCGGTGGTTTATCTGGTCAGCGGCTTCCGCTGGAGCTTCTTCAATATCGCCGATGTGAGCCCTGCCGTGAGCATCCTCATGATCGGGCTGTTCCTCGTCATCTGCCTGCTGATCGTGGCGTGGATCTTCAAGACCGGCTACCGGCTGAAGAGCTAGGGGCAGATGCACGGCGCCTTAGCCGGCGCGGCGGCAAGAATAAGGATCGGATGGGGAATTTAGATCGCCCGAGGCGGTAAATTATTTCGCGGCGCTTCTCTGGTTTTTTGCCCGGGAAATACTATATTTAGTCTCTGGCCATTTGCCCTTATCCAAATTCTATCTTCTCGTATTTCGGAGTCCGCACCATGTTCGATTACACCGCCGAAGCCGAGCTCTTCCCGGCTAGGAGCTGGAAGAAGAGAGCCCGCGGCGTCTCCTACAAGCGCTTCGAGGCCGCCGCGGAAGCCGTCCGGTTCGCGATCGAGGAGCTTCCAGCGGAATGTCTGTTGGGAACCTATCTCGAAGTCGAAGAGGAACGGTTCGACAGCGGTGGGATCAGGCGCTTGTATGAGAGCAGCGAGTATCCGCTGGCTCGGGCAGTGCCGCGCGCCATCAAGCCGGAGCCCGATCAAAAGCGCGCATAAATTGGACGCGCGTAGCGCGGGACGGCGAGAGCCGCCAGGGTCCTAAGACCAACAAGGTCCTTAAAACCAACAAGCCGCTCCCCGAAGGGAGCGGCTCTAATTTTACCAAGACCGCTTCTGTCCTTGTGAGGACTAGAGCGCCTCGAGTTTGCCCACCGCGGTCTTGCCGCTGCGGCTATCCTGCTCGGTGTCAAAAGAGACCTTCTGGCCTTCGACAAGCCGGGTGATGCCCGCGCGCTCAAGCGCCGTTGCATGCACAAACACGTCCTTGCCGCCATCCTCCGGCTCGATGAAGCCGAAACCCTTTTGCACGTTGTAGAATTTCACAGTTCCCTTAGTCATGGGGATAGTCCTTTACTGATAGTCAGTTGCAGTTCTGCTTAAGACCGAACTCTCGCGCGGTCAGAAGCGTGTTCGTCGATGTTTGGGGGGTTGAACGTGCGCCTGGCATTCAGCGAAGGCGTAACGGCCATGTTGTCCGGCCAAATGTCGATGCACTTACATAAGCGCTAAGCGCGGACTTTACAAGCGGAAAAGCTCGGGGCCTGGCGGGGACCGTAAACCGCCGCATGATAAGGTCGCCGCGATGAGGGATCAGTCCAAGACGAAGGTTGCGGCGTCCTCCGGCGGGGAGCCCGCGCTGAGGCGCACCATCGGTCCGGCGCAGATGGCGCTTTATGGGCTCGGCAGCATGCTCGGCGCCGGCATCTATGGGCTGATCGGCAAGGCTGCGGGCCAAGTGGGCAACGCCGTGTGGCTCGCTTTCGTCGTGGCGCTCGCCGCAGCTCTGCTCACCGCGCTCTCCTACGCCTCGCTCGGCTCGCGCCATCCGCGCGCGGCCGGCGCCGTCTATGTTACGGGCCGCGCCTACGGCTTCCCGCTGTTGAGCTTCATGGTCGGGCTTGCGCTGGTCTGCTCGGGGCTCACTTCGATCGCCACGCAGGCCCGCGTGTTCGCCGCCAATTTCGCCGCTCTGTTCGGGATCGAGAGCTTGCCCGTCGAAGGGCTCGCGCTCGGCTTCCTCTTGATCCTGACCGGCATCGTGTTCCGCGGCATCCGCGAATCCATGTGGGTCAACGTGCTGTGCACGCTGGTCGAGGCGGGCGGGCTCGTGCTCGTCATCGTGGTCGGCATGTCCTATTGGGGGGCGGTCGATTATTTCGCGACACCTGTCGTCGCCGGGGGCGACCATGCCGTCCTCATCGTCATGCAGGGCGCCGTGCTGGCCTTCTTCGCCTTTATCGGCTTCGAGGACATGATCAACGTGGCGGAGGAGACGCGCGACCCCGAACGCACCGTTCCGCTCGGACTCGTGCTCGCCATGGCGGGCGCCGCCATCCTCTATATCGCGGTTGCGATCACCGCCGTTTCGGTCGTGCCGTGGCAAGAGCTAGCGCAAGCGCCGGGCCCTATCACCGAGGTGGTCGCGCGCGCCGCGCCCTCGATCCCGCCCGCGGTCTTCACCGCGATCACGCTGTTCGCAGTCGCCAATACCGCTCTCGTCAACTATGTCACCGCCTCGCGTCTGATCTACGGCATGGCCCGGCAGGGCCTCCTGCCCCGCAGCCTCGGCAGCGTGCATGCCGCAAGGCGGACCCCGCATGTCGCCGTTGCCGCGCTCTTCCTCGTGCTCGCGCCGCTCGCTCTTCTTGGCACGATCACCGAGCTTGCGGCGGCGACCGTGCTCCTCCTGCTGCTCGTATTCATGGTGGTGAATGGCGCGCTGTTCATTCTCAAGCGCCGCAAGAGCGAGGTCCTGGGGCGTTTCGAGGTGCCGCTCTTCGTGCCGGTGCTCGGCGCGCTCATCTGCTTCGTGCTGATCGTGGTGCGGGTCGCCACCGGCGATGTCGCGGCGCCGGCGCTGGCCGGCGGCCTGCTGCTCGGCTCGCTCGCCATCTACGCCCTGATGCAGAAACTGTGCTAGGCGCGGGTCTCGGCGAGCCGGTGCGGCGGGTGGCGCGTGTCGCCGCGCCGGTTGAGGCGGCGCACATAGGTGATGGTGGCCTCAGGATGCTCGGCCTTGACCTTCAGCGCCGCGATCAGCGCGTCCTCGGCCTTGACCACGAGCCGGTCGCCCTTGCCTTCAACACTGATTCCGACGGTAAATTGCGATTGCACGCCGATGCTCCTTTTTGCCGAGCATGCCCAGACCGGCGCTAGAAGCCTACCAAAAGCCGGCGCCCTCGCACATGATTAAAGCTGAAGGCTGCAAGCGCCCACCGATTACGGCGTCGAGGCGGTAAAGCCGGACGAAGGAGGCGGCGAGCTGGCGCCGCTCGGCTTGGCCGGCTTGGGCTTTGTCTCCACGTTATCGGCCACGGCCTCAGGCTTTCCCGCCTTGCCGAGGATTGCCGCGGCGACGGGAGAGTCGAGCTTGTAGATATCGGCAAAGGTTGTGATCTTGCCCTGTTCGTCGGCCACGGCGGTAAAGTAGGCCGTGTGAATGCGCACGCCATGCGCGATGTTGACCGCGGCGTTGTAACCGCTCGCGAGCAGTTTATCGATCTGGGCCTGCGTGGTGTTCTGGTCCTGGGCCAGAATCACGGCGGCGATTTTGCCGGGATGTTCCACGCGCGGGCAATTATGCCCTTCGGCGCGCATATCCTTGTCGAACAGTCCTTCCTTGATGGTGTCGTGCATGTAGACCGAATAGGGATTCGGATAGACGAACTTCACCTTGCCGAGCACATTGTCGGACCCCGGCGCCTGGTTGAAGCTGATCGCCCCCATATTCACGCTGTTCCAATTGATCGAGCTCGGATCCACGCGCTTGCCGTTGTAGTTCACGGTGAGCCCGTGCTGCTTGAGGATCGAGGTATTGCCCCCGAACAGCCCGCCGCCGCCGCGTAGCTTCGGCAGCAGGTTCTCCCTGACGATGGTCGGGGGCACGGTCCATTCAGGATTGAAGACGACGGATTTCAGATCCGCGGAGAAAACCGGCGTGGCGTATTTCAACTCTCCCACGACGATCTTGTCCGTGTAGATGGCTTTGCCATCCCTGGCGACAAAGACCGTGAAGGCGGGGACGTTCAGTAAGACATGGAGCGACCCGAGATTCTCGGGCATCCAGCGCCAACGCTCCATGTTGACGATGATCTTCTGCATATTGGCAGGCTTGGCGCCGGCTTCGCTTTCGGCGCGCGCCTTGAGCAGCGCCTGATGCAGGCGCTGGAACTGCACATGCTTGGGATGCAACCCCTGCAAATAAACGCCGGGTTCCGGTGCATCGGCGATCTCAACCAATACCGTCTTCGGATCGCGCAGGCTCGGGGTCATCCCGTAGAGCTTGCTCAGCTGGACAGGAACGGTCCGTCCGCCGCGGGCGTGGCGCGCATATTTCAGGATGGCGAGGTCGAGCTTGATCTCGTTCAAGGCCTGGTCGTCGACCGAGTCCGGCAAGTCGCCGGCAGGCGGCAGCTCGAAGGCCGCGCTGGAAAGGCCCCAATCATCCGCCCTCAGCACCTCGTCGATGGCGGCTTGCGCTTCGCTCGAGAAGCCCATGTCCGTCATCCAGGTCGGATCGCTCCGCGCGTTATAGAAGGAAGCAAGCGCCGCGAGATCCTGCGCATTTGCAGTCTTGGCAAGTGAGGGATCTTGCAGCTTGGTGCGGATGCTCGCCACGATGGGCGTAGCCTCGGGCGAAGGGGGAGCCGCATCGGCGGGTGCAGCGGCTTGCTGGTCGGCCGAGGGTTGAACGGCGGCGTCGCCGGGGGCCGCCGCCGGCTCGGCTGAAGGATTGGCGGCTTCAGGCGTCTCGGCAGAAGGTGTGGGCGTGGGAGCCTGTTGATCGGCGGGGTCGGCACCGGCCCCGTTCGGATCGTCCGATTGGTCCGCTGCGGGATCGTCTTGCGCAAAAGCCGGCGGCAGCACCAAAGCGCCGCATAAGAGGGCTAAAGCGCCCGCGCCAAGGGCGGCGAGCAAATATCGTCCACGCATCCCCAAACCCCTCGTACTAACGGCTTCAGGTTAGTCCGAGACGGCCTTAAGGGCCACAAGCATTTGCCCGATTCTTGTGCCTCTGGAGGTCTGCTGCGTCCGACCGGCGACACAATCTCGCAATCTGGTCCCGCAGGCCCTTTGAAGAGGCCGTTCGATCCCCTATACTCCGATTGAGAATAGCCGGGGGTCAGCCTTGCGCCGGATGTTTTAACGACCCATATATGCTCACTATGAGCATTGCAGGTTGCGAGAGGAAGAGTTCGATGACCAGGCTTCAAGGCATTAGCACCCTGGGTGGGCGCAGGGCGAAGGCCGAGCTCCCGCCTTCCCTCCTGCCCGACCTCGCCTATACGCCGGAGGTCGCGCGGGAGACCGCGCATCTTTACGAGCGCGTGTCGCGCGTCATCTCGCCCATCGAGTGGCCGGCGTTTGCGCCTTACATCAAGGCCATCAACGAGCTGAAGCGCGCGCGCAACGCCGTCGTGCTCGCGCACAACTACATGACGCCGGAGATCTTCCATTGCGTCGCCGACGTGGTCGGCGACTCGCTGCAGCTCGCGCGCGAGGCCTCGAAGACCGATGCCGGGATCATCGTGCAGGGCGGCGTGCATTTCATGGCCGAGACCTCGAAGCTGCTCAATCCCGACAAGATGGTGCTGATCCCGGATTCCAGAGCCGGCTGCTCGCTCGCGGCCTCCATCACCGGCGCCGACGTGCGCGCCTTGCGCGAAGCCTATCCCGGCGTGCCGGTAGTGACCTATGTCAACACCTCGGCTGACGTGAAGGCCGAGTCCGACATCTGCTGCACCTCGTCCAACGCGGTGCGCGTGGTCGAGTCGCTCGGGTCAAAGCGCGTCATCATGATCCCCGACGAATATCTCGCCAAATGGGTGCAGACCCAGACCAAGGTTGAGATCATCACCTGGAAGGGCCATTGCGAGGTGCATGAGCGATTCACCGGCGAGGAGCTGCGCGCGTATCGCGAGGCCGATCCCGGCGTGAAGATCATCGCCCACCCGGAATGCGCACCCGACGTGCTCGAAGAGGCCGATTTCACCGGCTCGACCAGCGGCATGATCAAATGGGTGCACGACAACCAGCCGAGCAAGGTGCTGCTCGTGACCGAGTGCTCGATGAGCGACAATGTCGCGGTCGAGGCGCCCAAGGTCCAGTTCGTGCGGCCCTGCAATCTCTGCCCGCATATGAAGCGGATCACGCTGCCGAAGATCCTCGACTCCCTCGTCTTCCTCAAGGAGGAGGTCACCATCGATCCCAGCATCGCCGAGCGGGCGCGCGCGTCCGTCGAGCGCATGATCAATCTCAACCATTGACGCCAAATCGCGTAAGCCCGGGGCGTATCCTAAGATGACATCGCACAGCCAGTTCCCACCGAAGGCGCCAAGCGGGGCGAACCGCGTGGTCGTCGTTGGCGCCGGCCTTGCCGGGCTCTTCACCGCGCTCAAGCTTGCGCCGCATCCCGTGACCGTCGTCTCGGGCGCGCGGCTCGGCGAGGGCGCATCGAGCCTTTGGGCGCAGGCCGGCATCGCCGCTGCGCTGGCCGAGGGCGACAGCCCCGAGGCGCATGCCGCGGACACGATCCGCGCCGGCGCCGGCCTCGTCGATGAGAAGATCGCGCAGCTTCTCGCCTCCGAGGCGCGCAGCAGGGTCGAGGACCTGCTCTCCTATGGCGTCCCTTTCGATAAGGACCTGGAGGGCCATTTCAGCCTGGGGCGCGAGGCCGCGCACGGCCGGAACCGTATCCTGCACGTCAAGGGCGATACCGCGGGCCGCGCCATCATGCATGCGCTGCTCGCGGCGGTCAGGGCCACGCCGTCGATCACGGTGATCGAGGGCTTCGCCGCCCGCGATCTTTTGGTGCGTGACGGCCACGTGCAAGGCGTCGAGGTTGCGGCCGTCGATGGCGGGCCTTCCGCGCGCGGCTTCATCCTTCCCGCCAGCGCCGTCGTGCTGGCGACCGGAGGCGCCGGCCAGCTCTTCGCCATCACCACCAATCCGCGCGAGGCCCGCGGCGAAGGCATCGCCATTGCCGCCCGCGCCGGCGCCGTCATCGCCGACGCCGAGTTCGTGCAGTTCCATCCGACCGCCATCAATATCGGCCGCGACCCCGCCCCGCTCGCCACCGAGGCACTGCGGGGGGAAGGCGCGCTCCTGATCAATGCGCGCGGCAAGCGCTTCATGCGCGCGGTGCATGCCGACGCCGAGCTAGGGCCCCGCGACGTGGTGGCGCGCGCCGTCTACCGCGAGGTCGCCAGCGGCCGCGGCGCCTTTCTTGATTGCCGTCCGCTAGGGCCTAAGCTCGCCGAGCATTTCCCGACGGTGTTCGCGGCTTGTCGCGCGGCGGGCATCGATCCTTTGCGCGAGCCGATCCCAGTCGCGCCGGCGGCGCATTACCACATGGGCGGCATCCTCACCGACGCGCAAGGGCGCAGCACCATCGACGGGCTATGGGCTTGCGGCGAGGTCGCCTCGACCGGGGCGCACGGCGCGAACCGGCTCGCCTCGAACTCCTTGCTCGAGGCGGTGGTGTTCGGCGCCCGCGTCGCCCGCGATATCGCCTCCTCCATGCCTCCCACCAATCCCAAGGCTGCGGGACCGCACGAGGTCCAGGCTCAAGCGTCCACCGGCAGCGGCCGGAGCGAAGGGGCCGAGCAGAGGCTCCGGCTCGCCATGACCGGCGAGGTCGGCGTGGTCCGCGACGAGACTTCGCTGCGGAGCGCGCTGGCGACGATCCGCGCGCTCGAACGAGAGGCCGGAGGCGACCGCCGGCTCGCCAATATGCTGACCACCGCAAAGCTGATCGGGGCGGCCGCATTTCAGCGCAAGGAAAGCCGCGGCGCGCATTTCCGCAGCGACTACCCGACGCAAGACGAGAGGCTCGCCAAGCGCAGCTTCCTCACGCTGGCAAAGGCCGACGACATCGCCCGCGAGGCGGCGGAGAGGCACGAGAAGCCGCGCCAGCTTCACGCCGCCTCGGGCCGCGCCGCGCTCCATGCATGAGCGAGACGCCCCCCTTCCCGCTTAGGCTGCCGCCGCTTCTCGTCGAGCGGGCCGTTTCGGCCGCGCTGGAAGAGGATCTCGGTCTAGCCGGCGACGTCACCACCGACGCCATCATCCCGGCCGACGCGAAAAGCGAGGCCGCCATCGTGGCGCGCCAGGCAGGCGTCGTGGCGGGGCTCGATCTTGCCGAGGCGGCCTTCAGGGCCCTCGATCCCGCTACGCGCTTTACCCGGATCGTCGATGACGGCGGCAAGGTCGCGGAAGGCGGGACGATCGCGGAGATTTCGGCCAAGACCCGCGCGCTGCTCACAGGCGAGCGGACCGCGCTCAACTTTCTCGGCCGCTTGAGCGGCATCGCCACGCTGACCGCTGCCTTCGTCGCGGCGGTGGAAGGAACGGGAGCCCGCATCGCCTGCACGCGCAAGACGACGCCGGGCTTACGCGCCTTGGAGAAATACGCGGTGCGGACCGGCGGCGGCGTCAACCACCGTTTCGGTCTCTATGACGCGGTCTTGGTGAAGGACAACCATATCGCCGCCGCGGGCGGTCTTGCCAATGCGCTGCGGAGTCTTCGAGCGCGCAGCGGGCATCTCGTCAGAATTGAGGTCGAGGTCGACACTCTCGATCAGCTGGAAGAGGCGCTGCGCTTTCCCATCGATGCCGTGCTGCTCGACAATATGGATGTGGGCACGCTCAAAAAGGCGGTGAAGCTCGTCGCGGGACGCGTCGTGACCGAGGCGTCGGGCGGTGTGGCGCTAGAGACTGTGCGGGAAATCGCTTCGACCGGCGTCGAGGTGATCTCGGTCGGCGCGCTTACTCACTCGCCGCGTAACCTAGACTCATCGCTGGAGTGGGAGGCGTAGGGCTGGCAGCCACCGCCGATACCAGCGAAAGAGCCGGCGTGAGCGAGAACATCGACGACGCAGGCTCTGGCTGCGCTTGCTCGGGCGCCTTGGCGTCGCCGGCCGAAGCTTCAACGATGTAAGGAGCCTCGTTGCGCTTCTTGTAGAAGATGTGCCGGCCGATCTTGTCGATCTGGCTCATGCTGCCCGCCCAATACGGGTTCACGTAATTGGCGTGGTAGAAGGTGGAATAGCCGACCTCGGGAAGCCAAAGCTCGCCGGCGGTGATCTGCTTCGCGATGTCCTGGGCGAGCGCCCATTGATCGTCGTTACGCGGATTGTCGGTGTGCCCGTCGCAAGTGAAGGAGAACTGACAGCCCTTCTGCATCTGTCCCTGATAGACGACGGCGCAGATCGTCTCCGGGAAGAGCGGGCTCCTCACTCTGTTCATAATGACCTGGCCAACGGCGACCTGGCCGCGCACGGGCTCGCCGCGCGCCTCGAAATAGATGGCGATGGCAAGGCAACGGCGCTCGCGCTGCTCGAACTCGGCCTGGCTCTCGCCCTTGGAGCGGAAGTCGAGTCCTTCGGTGGTGGGGTGGTAGGCGATCTCTTCAGCCGACGGCTTGAAGGCATCGACATCGAGAGGCGACATGAAGGGCGAAGTCGCGACCGCGTTCAGCAGCATCGCACTGTCGGGACCGGTGACCGAGCCCCTCAGCGCCATGGCGGAGGTGGTCGGTTTGAGCCGGTCGCCCTTGATCGCGGCGTTGCTCTCGCCTCTGAGCGCGCCGCTCATGCCGGGGCCGCCGCCGATCAGGCTCGCGGCGATGAGTTGCTTGCCGGCGGAAGTGACGGTGCTGGGTACGAGATATTGGTCGGCCCTTGGGCCTTTGCCGCCGGTGCGGAACAGGAGCGCGGCTTCGCGCGGAAGGCGCTGCGGCGCTGAATCGGCCGTGCGCGTCAGAGGCTGCGCCGAGC
>JALHTP010000022.1 GCA_022865725.1 Methyloceanibacter sp.
ACGAGGGGGACGCCGGCATCGATCGCTTCCAGGATGGCGTCGGCGGCGAAGGCGGGCGGCACATAGACCGCGCTCGCGTCGGCGCCGGTTGCCGCGACTGCCTGTTTGACGGTGTCGAAGACCGGGAGGCCAAGATGCGTCGTTCCGCCCTTGCCGGGCGTCACGCCGCCGACCATGCGCGTGCCATAGGCAATGGCCTGCTCGGAGTGGAAGCTGCCTTGCGCGCCGGTGAAGCCCTGGCAGATGACGCGCGTGTTCTTATCGACGAGGACTGACATGGCTCTTTGCTAACCGACCTATAAGAATGGATTGATGACGCGGACCGACCCGTAGCTCTGTCCGTGATTGAGGTCCTCGGTGTAGACGATTTCGGCCCCCAAACTCTCGGCTGCTGCAAGGATCGCACCATCCCAATAGTGGATGCGGTAACGTTGCGAGACGGCAATTGCAGTTCTGATAAGGGAAGGATCGATCAAGGCGCAAGGCTGCAGCTCCAATCTCTCGATCCATTCCAGGGCTTCTATCGACGTAAGCGGTGTGTCGGGTTTGCGCGTGCTGGTGGCGTAAAATTCTTGGATGACCTGCGTTGAGGTTCCAAAGTTGGCGGCGAGGAGCTCAATCGCCCTTATCTTCTTTCTCAGTTCCGTCTCGTTCGCCGAAGCCGCGTAGATCAGAATGTTCGTGTCGAGGAAGCAATCGACCCTCATAGGCGTCTTCCCGGTTCCATTTCCACGAGCCCATGCGGGCTTTGGAATTCTTGGCCATTTCCACGAGTTCCTCGCGGGCCTTTGCGGCCTTATCCTCGAACGTGGCGAGGCGGGTCAGGTACTCGCGCACGAGCGCATTTACCGTCGTGTCGTGTTTGGCGGCGTAGCGGCGAACCTCGCGCAGCACCCCTTCGTCGATGGCCAAAGTGATGTTCTTCATTCACACAGGATATGTGTAACTGTGTAGAAATTCAAGCTGCCGCCTTGACCGCCGCCACGGCCTTCTTGGCTGCATCGTCGAGGTCGTCGGCAGGGATGATGGCGAGCCCCGAGTCGCGAAGCAGGGCCTTGCCGCGCTCGACGTTGGTGCCTTCGAGCCTGACCACGAGCGGGACGGAGATGCTCATTTCCCGCGCCGCTGCGATGATGCCCTCGGCGAGGGTGTCACAGCGCATGATGCCGCCGAAGATATTGACCAGCACGCCCTTCACGTGCGGATCGGAGAGGATGATCTTGAAGGCCTCGGTTACCCGCTCCTTGGTCGCCCCGCCGCCGACATCGAGGAAATTGGCGGGCTCCCCGCCATAGAGCTTGATGATGTCCATGGTGGCCATGGCGAGGCCGGCGCCGTTGACCATGCAGCCGATCGAGCCGTCGAGCTTCACATAGGAGAGGCCGAGATCAGCGGCCTCCACCTCGGCGGGGTCCTCCTCATGGATGTCGCGCAAAGCCGCGATGTCCTTGTGGCGGAAGAGCGCGTTGTCGTCGAAGCCGACCTTGGCGTCGAGGCAAAGCAGATTGCCTTCCTTGGTCACCACCAGCGGGTTGATCTCGATGAGGCTCGCGTCGTTCTCGAGGAAGAGCGTGTAGAGCGACTTGATCAGGCTCGCGCATTGCTTGGCGAGGGCGCCTTCGAGCTTCAGCGCCGAGGCGATCACCCGCCCATGGAAGTCGCTGATGCCGGTGGCGGGATCGACGGTGAGCGTGGCGATCTTTTCCGGCGTGTTGGCGGCAACGGCTTCGATGTCGACGCCGCCTTCGGTCGAGGCGACGAAAGCGACGCGCCCCGAGCCGCGGTCGACCAGGAGCGAGAGGTAAAGCTCGCGCGCGATGGTGGCGTCCTTGACCACGTAGACGCGGCGCACCAGCCTGCCTTTGGGGCCCGTCTGGGGCGTTATGAGCGGCTTGCCGAGCATGCGGTCGACCTCGGCGTGAAGCTCCTGCAGCGTCTTCACCAGCTTGATGCCGCCGCCTTTGCCTCGCCCGCCGGCGTGGATCTGCGCCTTGACGACGAAAGTCTCGCCGCCGAGGGTGCGGGCATGCGCGGCGGCGTCTTGCGCCGTCTCGGCGACATGGCCGTCCGTCACCGGCGCTCCATAAGCCTTGAGCAGGGCCTTGGCCTGATATTCGTGAATGTTCATGGGGAACTCGCGGCTCGCGATCGCGGGCAGCGCCTAGAATGATGGGGAGGGGACCTTAAGCGGTGGCGAGGCTCGGCGCGATCCTCTGGCACAATTCGACAAGGGTTTTGACCGACTCGACCGAATGCATGAAGGCGTCCTTCTCGGCAGAGGTGAGATCGAGCTCGATGACGCGCTCGACCCCCTTGGCGCCGATGATGATGGGGACGCCGGCATAGATGCCCTTCACGCCATATTCGCCGTTCAGATAGGCCGCGCAAGGCAGCACCCGCTTCTGGTTCTTGAGATAGGATTCGGCCATTTCGAGCGCGGCCGCGGCGGGCGCGTAAAAGGCCGAACCCGTTTTGAGCAGGCCGACGATCTCGGCGCCGCCGTCGCGCGTGCGCTGCACGATGTCGTCGAGCCGCTTCTGGGTGATCCAGCGCATCTTGACCAGGTCGGCAAGCGGAATGCCGGCGACCGAGGAGTAGCGGATCAGCGGCACCATGGTGTCGCCGTGGCCGCCCATCACCATCGTGTTGATGTCCTCGGGACTGACGTCGAATTCCTGGGAGAGAAAGAAGCGGAAGCGCGCCGCGTCGAGCACGCCGGCCATGCCGACCACCTTGTTGCGCGGCAGCCCGCTGGTCTTTTGCAGCGCCCAGACCATGGCGTCGAGCGGGTTGGTGACGCAGATGACGAAGGCTTCCGGCGCGTATTTGCGAAGCCCTGCGCCCACCTGCTCCATGACCTTGAGGTTGATCTCGATGAGATCGTCGCGGCTCATGCCGGGCTTGCGCGGGATGCCGGCGGTGACGATCACCACATCGGCGTCCTTCAGCTCGGCATATTCGTTGGTGCCCTTGAATTTCGGGACATAGCCTTCGACCGGCGCCGACTGGGACAGGTCGAGCGCCTTGCCCTGCGGCACGCCGTCGACCACGTCGAACAGCACGATTTCGCCGAGTTCTCTGATACCGGCAAGATGGGCAAGCGTGCCGCCGATCTGGCCCGCGCCGACCAACGCAATACGATTACGCGCCATGAGATCCCCTTCCGCTATAGGCCGCCCGCGGTTCGCTCCCGCAGGCAAATATCAATGTGAGGGTTGGTTAAATGCAATCGGGCCCGCGCGCAAGGTGGTAGCCGAGCATGGACCCCTAGCGCCCCCATCGGATAGACTCTGCGGCGCGGGCCTTTGCCCTGGGGGAGCGAGGGGCGCCATGGCCGAACATCATCCGGAAAGCGGCCAAGTCCCAACGGAGTCTTGGCCGCTCGTGGTCTGGGTGGCGCGGCTCAGCGTCTATTTCCTGGCGCAAGGGGCGCTCGCCCTTCTGGCCTATGCCTATTACGGTTTCGACAGCGATCCTGAGAGCTTTGCGCTCGGCTTCCGCATCGACCCCCTTCTGGCCGCCCTCAATCTCGTGTGGGGGCTCGCCGGCACCTATATCGGCTTCTTCCGCCCGCGTTTTGCCATTCCCTTCGTGCTCGCCGCAGCCTCGTTCTATACCGCGCTCGCCGTGGCCGGGAGCTTCACCCAATATCATCATCATCTCGGCATGATGCTCAACGATCGGGTGAACCTGTTCCATTGGCTGATCGTGCTCCCGGCCTGGGCGATCGGGCTTTATGCGCTGTGGCGCAAGCCAGACTGATCAGGATTCCGCGTTCGCATGGCTTCACTCCATCCAAGCCAAGTGCTGCATCCAAGCCAAGTGCCGCGCCCGCTTTCGGCCTATAGTCGCGCCGCTAGGCAAGCGATTCGCTTCGCCGTTTTGTTTGAGCATGATCTTATCGGAAAACCGGTTCCCACTTTTCCGGATCATGCTTCGCCAGAGGAGGGCAGCATGAACTTTAATTACGGTATGGAAGGCGCCAAATACGGCATCAGCTTCGGCACGGCGCTCGCCATTGCCATCTCCTACACCAACAACCATTCGATCCTGTGGGCCATTATCCATGGCTTTTTCAGCTGGCTGTATGTGATCTATTTCGCGCTCCTCAAATAAAGGGCAGTCGAGGCCGCGCGAATTGGCAATCCGCGCCGTGTCTTGAGCCAGGATGCTTGGCGCGTGGGGGCGCCGTCACAATCCGGACACCGATTCCTGGTTAGGACTCGGCGACGCGAGGCGGCGTGATCCAAGATCAAATTGCGCTGATTCCGCGGCGCGCCGCCGATGCATCGTCTACCCCACAGCGCCTGCGATTTTCATTTCCTGCCCCACGCATCCATAGACTGGTTGCCGTCGCTGCATTTTCCATCGCGGCAAGCCTGTCGGCGCATGCCGAGCCGACCAAGGATAGCGCGCCCGTGCCGATCCCGACGCTGCATTGCGAATTCAAGGCGGTGAACGCCTGCGCGACGGATGGCACTTGCAAGGCCGGCAAGGATCTGGACGGCATGCCGCTGCCGCTCAAGGTCACGGTCGACTTCGAGAACACCGTGGTTTCTGCCCTGGATCAGAGCGGCTTCGCCCGCACTGACAATATTGACGCGGTAGCCGATTCCGGGGATGAGCTCATCGTTCACGGCATCGATGGGGCATTCGGCTGGCAGCTCGCCATCCATAATGGCAGTCCCGCCGCCTCGATCACCTTCGCTGCGGCCGATTCGGTGATTACCGGCTTCGGCACTTGCACCAATAAATAGGGCCTCCCTTATCTCCGCCGCGCGTGGATCGCCCGAGCATGGCAGTGCCCGGGCGTCCTTCTCAGCCTGGCCTTTTGAAGCTAGAGTCCCCACTGCATCGTGAGGGTCGCGTTCGCGTGGGGGTCGGGAATGAACACAATCAAGCGACTTGCTTGGCGCGGAGCTCGGCTCGGCGCGCCCGCGGCTATTTTCGTCGCAAGCCTCTGGAGCGCCGCGCCGCAAGCCGGCCAATACGAACAGCCGCCGTCCTTCCAGGCGAGCCAGGTGCTGCCGCCCAATCTGCTGCGGAGCCCGTATTACACGGTCGGCAGTCATGTCGGCCTCGATAACTTCCAATATGTGTTCAAGGTCGACACCAAATGGGGGACCTTCACGATCAAGGGCTCCGACTTGATGCGGGTGCGGGCGCGCGAGATCGCCGCCACCGCCAAGCTCGAAGAGATCGACAGCGGCGGAACCCTGGTCAATGCCGCCGGGCGCACCGCGCTGAAGCCGCTCAACACCGCCAAGGACCTCGTCACCGCTCCCGGCAAGACGCTCGGCGACACCTTCCGCGGCGTCGGCAATTTGTTCGGCAGCGTCGACGCCTCGATGTCGGCGACCGACCCGCATAAAGAAGGCATGCTCGCCTCGGTCACCGGCGGCGCCACGGCCAGGCGCAAGCTCGCCTTCGATTTCGGCGTCGATCCGAATACGAGCTTTCCGCCGCTCAGCGACGAGCTGACGCGGCTCGCCACGGTGAATGCCATCGGCGAGACCGGCGTCAATGCTGGGCTCGCCTTCGTCACCGGCGGCGCCGGCATCGCCATCAGCGTCGGCGGCACGAGCCACACGCTGCGCACCGCCTTGCGCGACAAGACGGCGGCGCAGCTCGAGAAGGACGGCCGCGCGACGCTCGCCTCGATCGGCGTGTCGGGAGCGGCGATGGACGCATTCTACGCCAACCCCAATCTCTCGCCGACCGACAAGGCGATCATCGTCTATGCGCTGGCCAATCTCGGCGCGACAAGCGGGCGCGAGATCTTCATCGCCGGCGCGGCCAACGCCAGTAGCATCGAGATGGGCTTCTTCTACCGGCGGCAGGCCGAGCTGATCGCCGACTACGACAAGAAGGTCGCGCCGGTGAACGCCTTCGCGCGGGCGGGCGGCGCGCCCATGCTGCAAACCGGGAAGGGCACGGTCAGCATCCTGCCGGTCGACTATCTCTATTGGTCGCCGCCGCTCGAAGGGCTCGTGGCGGGCGCGGGAAGAAGCGGCGAGCTGTGGATCACGGGCCGCGCCAGCGCGATGGCGACATCGCAGCTTGCGGCGCAGGGTTGGACGGTCGTGCCCAAGATCGGCGCGCGACTCGGGGACTGATCCGCGCCGCTCTTGCCGCGAGAAAAGCCAGCGCCGGCGCGGCATTGCTACTGAGCGTGCTGACGGTCGTGCTCAGGCTCCTTCAAATCCCCGCCGCTTACAGCCAATCGCCGCTCCGTCTTCCTCTTCCGCCATGCGGCGCGGACTTTCCGGACGAGCTGCCAGGCCGTGAACACGACGATCGCGGTAATTGCAGCGCCTCCTCCTACGATCAGCATCGAAAAAGCCTCTCAGGGGTCGCGTCACCGGCTCATTTTAGACCTGTCTGGTCCCTCTTGGCTCCGGCTTTATGCCGCATCGGCGCTTGTCGATGCCGGTCAGGGCTCGCAGAATCAACGGCCGGGCGGCGGACCAGGTTCCGGCCAAGGCGAAGCGAGCAGATCCCCTTGCCCCTTGTGGGAAAGGGTGAGGGGTGAATCATTTCCGACGCGGCATTGCCGCTTATCCCTCACCGCGCATCAAGAGATGCGCGTGCTCTCCCACAAGGGGAGAGCGGGGAGCCTATGGCACGCACGGGCACCGCACCCCGTCCCGCCTCACGACGCCACATGAGAACGCCCCTCAAGCGGACAGGTGGATGCAGGATAAGCGAGGTTTGGGGGGCGGGGATAAGAGGTGAATCCCTCCCCGCGAGGGGAGGGATAAGGAAGCCGGCTAGAAGCCGAACAAAGCGCGGGTGAAGTCGTTGCCGCGACCGGGTCTCGGGCGGCCACGCTTAGTGGGCGGCTGCTGCCAAGTCTGGTTGTCGGCCATCTCTTCGTCTTGCGCGGCCCAGGTGTCGGGCACGTAGCCCTTGCCGCTCAGCGCCGCATTCATCCTGGCATCGTGGCCGTAAAGATCGTTGAAGGTCGAGATCGAGCCGTCGTCGTTCACCCTGAGCGTGAAATAGGTGATGTAGACGGGGATCTTCTGATCGAGCGCGACGTGGTTGTCGCCGCCGGCATCGAAGGTCGACTCGACGCGGGCCGGGCTCCAGTCCTTGTCATGCTTGAGGACGACCTCGGCGAGCTTCTCGGGATATTGCACGCGCATGCAGCCATGGCTCTCGGCGCGCACGGGATTGTTGAACAGAAACTTCTGCGTCGTGTCGTGCATGTAGACGTCGTGCGAGTTGGGGAACACGAATTTCACGCGGCCGAGCACGTTGCCGGGTCCGGGCGGCTGAACGAGATCGAAATTGCGGATGTCGTTACGGCTCCAATCGATCGAATCGGGATCGACGTCGCGGTTGCCGTATTTGATGCGCAGACCGTGACGCTGAAGGACGGAGGTATCCACGCTTCCGCCGAAGAAGCCGCCGCCTTGCCCCATATACGGCGCGATCTCCTCGTTCTTGATGGAGTTGGGGACGTTCCAATAGGGATTGAAGACGACCTCCTCCATCTCGTCGGAGAAGATCGGCGTCTGCTTGTCGGGCTTGCCGACCACCACGCGCGTGGTGTGGATGGGCGTGCCTTCCTCGACCACGCGGAGCGTGAATTCGGGGATATTGACCGTCACATAGAACGCGCCGAGATCGTGCGGCAGCCAGCGCCAGCGCTCCATATTGACGAGGATCTGCTTGATGCGCGCGGGGCTTCCCACCGCCTCTTGTTGGGGCTGACCGCCATTGAGGAGGTGTCGCGTGCCGTTGCCGACCAGCCCATCGGCCCTCGAGCCGTGGGCTGACTGGAACTGGCGAACCGCCTCCAGCACGGCCTCGTCGAATTTCGTCGCGTTGGAGCCGGCGGGAATGTCGAGCCGCTTCCTTAAGAGCGCGACCTGCTCATGCTCCATGCCGAATTTCAGCACAGGCCCATCGGGGATGGTGACCACGCCGGGCTTGGCCTCTTCGACCTTGCCGCCGCGGAGCTCAAGCAGCTTTTGCCGGAGCGCTTCGAATTGCGGCTGGTCGGGCTGGAAGCTGCGTAAGTAAGCGCCGGGGTCGGAGCGGATGGCGATCGAGTCGAGCACCTCGGACGGATTGGGCAGAGCGAGGCTCGGATCGAGATTTTTGCTCAAGCGCTGAGGATCGATGCGGCCACCCCGGGCATCCTTGGCGTAGTCGAGCACGGCGTAAGTGACTTTGATCTCGGCGTCGGCCAGCTGAGCCGCGGCTTTGGGCGCGGAGGCATCGAGGCCGTTGGCGTCGGGCAGCGCGTAGTCGGCGGCGCGCAGGCCGTAATCGTCGGCCTTCCCGATCTCGGCCATGACGAGCTTGGCGCGCTTGTTCAAACCATTCTCGTCGACCCAAAGCAGGCCCTGATCGGGAACCGAGTAATATTCCACCAGCGCGCTTTTGCGAGCGGCCGTGTCGGATTTGGCGGAGAGCAGACCTTGGATGCTGATCCGCACCGCCTCTGTCTGTGTGATGAGGTTGGCCGGCCCATCGGGCTCAGCCGCGACTGCCGGCAGGCTCACGGATGCCGCCATAAGCAGCCCTAATGCGATTGGCCTCATTGTCTGCTCCCTGCAAACAGGCGTGTGCCTCGCCTGTCGAAGCTTGCCCCGTGAAGAAGTCTCTTGCCCCTGGCTAACACGAAATGCGGCTCAAATTTTGGCTGATTAAGGCCGGCAGGTACAGAAAAAAACCCAGGAAATAAGCCGGAACGAACATAAGGGTTCCTCGCCGCGACGCACTCAAGCGCCCGCTCCGCCTGCACATAGTTCATACCTCCCCTTGTGGGTGGGGGGGGGAAACCTCTCACCCCACCCGGCGCGCTAAGAAGCGCGCCCCCCTCCCCATCAAGGGGAGGGATGGAGTTCGTTGCTTCATCGCGACCAGACATGCGTCTTCCTTGCCGCAACGCCGCCAAGCGCCCGGTCTATGTCAAACAGCACCCTCTAGAGGGTGAGGACTGCGGGGCACCGATCGGCCGCGTCCGTTGCGCAAAGTGGGCAGCCTCTCGGCGCCCCGCTTATGCGGCGATATCAGGCCCTCAGCACCGCTTACC
>JALHTP010000233.1 GCA_022865725.1 Methyloceanibacter sp.
CCCATGCCCGCTTCGGTCAGTCCGAGATGCAGCGCGAGCTTCGAGCGGGCGGCGAGCAGGCAATAGACCGCGATCAGATCCTGCACGGCGCTGACCTTGGCCGAGAGCACGATGCGGTCGGGTCCAAGGCCAAGCTCGATCGCGCGCTCGGCGCTCAGCAACGCCGACTGCACGATCGCCTCATGCATCACCTCGCGCGCATCTTTCGGCTCGGGCTCTCGGGCATTTTCGTCCATCAGGCGCGTCAGAAGCTCTTGGTCAAGACTTCCCCAGTTCACCCCGATACGCACCGGCTTGCCGTGCTGAAGCGCGATCTCGATGATCTCGGCGAACTGCCGGTCGCGCTTGTCCTTGAAGCCGACATTGCCGGGATTGATGCGGTATTTGGCGAGCGAAGCGGCGCAGGCTGGATGATCTTTCAGCAGCGTGTGGCCGTTATAATGGAAGTCGCCGATCAGCGGCGCCTCCAGCCCGAGACTGTCGAGCCGCTCGCGGATGTAAGGCACGGCGGCGGCGGCCTCGGCGCGGTCCACTGTGATGCGCACCAGCTCGGATCCGGCGCGCGCCAGCGCCGCGACCTGGGCCGCGGTCGCCTCGATATCCGCCGTATCGGTATTGGTCATCGACTGCACGACGACAGGGGCCTCGCCACCGATGGTGACGCTGCCGATCCTGACTGGGATCGCCTGTCGGCGCGGTGAGCTGTCCATGGGCCCAGGATACATCAGATTTCGCACGCCCGCGCCAGAGCCTCAGGCCCCGTCCGCCGGGGCTTCTGCCCGCCCCCGCCCGCCCCGCCCTGCCCCCACGCAGAGGTCGGCCAGGAGCGCGCCGGTCAGCGCGCCCGCGGCTCCGCAGAAGGCCGTGGGCAGGTCGGGGATGCGGTCGGCGGTCAGGCCCTGTAGCGCCTCCGTCGCTCCTGCCAAAGCCAT
The DNA here is from genome assembly GCA_022865725.1 of Methyloceanibacter sp. GTDB lineage: Bacteria > Pseudomonadota > Alphaproteobacteria > Rhizobiales > Methyloligellaceae > Methyloceanibacter. The sequence continues at coordinate 933 of JALHTP010000233.1, forward strand.
GAGTGCCCCTGCCACGATGAAGGGCCGGGACCAGGCGAAGCAGAGGACGAATGCCACAACGAAATAAGCGAGGAAGTGCTCGATCAGCCAGTGCAGCCCGGTGCGTATCTGCCACGCGACCGGGACGAGCGAATCGACCGCAATCGCCGCTAGAAAAACCGCGCCCGCGATTGCAAACCAATTGGCTCGCTTGGCCGAAATCATGCTTTAGCTCCCGCCGCCAGTGTAGCGCACGGGAGCCGAGCAATCTCCTCCGCTAAGACGACAGCGCCGCGGTCAGCGTGCCGACATTGTGGCGGAACATGTCGAGATAGGTGCCTGCCGGGCCATCCGCGCCCGACAGCGCATCGGTATAGAGCGTGCCGCCGATCTTGGCGTTAGTCTCGGACGCGATCTGGTCGAGCAGGCGATGGTCGGTGATGTTCTCCATGAACACGGCGGGGATCTTCTCCGCCTTGATCTGACGGATGATCTTGGCCACGTCCTGGGCCGAGGCCTCGCTCTCGGTGCTGACGCCTTCAGGCGCGATGACTTCGAGCCCGCAAGCCGCGCCGAAATAGCCGAAGGCGTCGTGGCTGGTGATGATCTTGCGCCGCTCCTTGGACAGCGTCGCGAGCGCGGCCTTCACCGCGTCGTCCTCCTGCATGATCTCGCCGAGATATTTGGCGGCGTTCGCCTCGTAGACGGACTTGCCGTCGGGGTCGGCGGCGATCAGCCCGTCGCGGATATTGCCGACATAGAGCTTGCCGTTGGCGAGACTCTGCCAGGCATGCGGATCGGTGATCGTCTCCGGCTTGCCGCCTTCCTCCTCGACCATGGTGCGCGCCTTCACACCCGTGCTCGCCACCACCACCTTGCCCTTGAAGCCCGAGGATTTCTCCAGCCGGTCCATCCAGCCTTCGAAACCGAGGCCGTTGACGAACAGGATTGCAGCACCGGCGAGGTTCTTGGCGTCGGCAGGGGTCGGCTCGTAGACATGCGCGTCGCCGTCAGGCCCGACCAGCGTGACGACCTCGACGCGGTCGCCGCCGACTTGGCTCACCATGTCGCCGAGAATGCTGAACGAGGCGACGGCCTTGACCTTGTCCGCGGCGTCCGCTCCGGCCGATAGAGCGAAGAGAAGCGCGAGCGCCAATCCGGCTTGCAAGAGAATACGCTTGTTCATGACAGCACTCCTTCGTTTGAGGGGATCAGGCTTCCAGATGCTTGCGCGGGAGGAGGCGATAGATCAGGCCGCCGCGTGCGCCCAGCAGCATCGAGAGGAGATAGGAGATGCCGCACAGGAGGATGATCGCGGGCCCCGTCGGCACATTGGCGTAATAGGAGAGAAGCAACCCGGACAGGCTCGAGGTAAACGCGATCGCCACGGCGACCAGGATCATCCCCGAGACATCCTCCGCCCAGAAACGGGCGGCGACGGCAGGAAGCAGCATGATGCCGACCGCCATCAGCGTGCCGAGCGCCTGGAAGCCCGCCACCAGATTGAGCACCACCAATACGAGGAAGGTAAAATGCGTGGCCGAGCTCAGATTGCTCGCCGAGCGCAGGAACTGCGGATCGAAGCATTCGAGCACGAGTGGGCGGTAGATCGCCGCCAGCACCACCAGCGTGACGGTGGAAATCGCGGCAACCAGAATGAGCGCCGCATCGTCGAGCGCGAGCACGGTGCCGAACAGCACGTGCAGCAGGTCGATATTGCTGCCCCTCACCGAGACGATCAGCACGCCGAGCGCCAGCGACACGAGATAGAAGGCGGCCAGGCTCGCATCCTCGCGCAAGACGGTGGTGCGCGCGACGATCCCCGCGGCGAGCGCCACGGCGATCCCCGCGACGAAGCCGCCGAGCGACATGGCCGGCAGCGACAGCCCGGCCACGAGATAACCGATCGCAGCGCCCGGAAGGATGGCGTGGCTCATGGCGTCGCCCATCAGGCTCATGCGCCGGAGCATCAGGAACACGCCGATGGGAGGCGCCCCGAGCGACAGCGCGAGGCAGCCCACCAGCGCGCGGCGCATGAAGGAGAACTCGATGAAAGGGCTTGTGATCGCGTCGATCATGCCGGCTGCCGCTCGCGTGCGCCCTCGTCGCGCGCGCAGATCTCCGCGTGCTCGTCGAAGGCCTCGACCAGCTGGCGCGACTTCAACAGATTTGCCGGGGTCAGCACCTTGCGCGTCTCGCCCCAGGCCACGATTTCGCGCGCGACGAGGAGCGTGGTCGGAAAATGCGCGCGCACCTGCTCCATGTCGTGCAGCGCGGCGAGCACGGTGCGCCCTTCTTCATGCCAATGCAGAATCAGCGCGACGAGATCGGCGATGGTCTTGGTGTCGACGGCGCGGAACGGCTCGTCCAACAAAATCAGGGAGGCGTCCTGGAGCAAGAGCCGCGCGAACAGCACGCGCTGGAACTGGCCGCCCGACAGCGCGCCGACCGGGCGATGCCCGAGGTCTTGCAGACCGACGGTCGCCAGCGCGCGAGCGACCTCGGCTTCGCGCTCGCCGTCAAGGCCGCGGAGTGCGCCGATCTTGCGCCAGAGCCCCATCGCCACGCAGTCGAACACCGAGATGGGGAAGCTTCGATCGATCTCGATCTGTTGCGGCAGATAGGCGATGTCGGATTTCGTCAGCCCGTCGAGCTTGAGTGTGCCGCTGAGCGGGGAGAGCTCGCCCATGATGCCCTTGAGCAGCGTCGACTTGCCGGCGCCGTTCGGACCCACGATGGCCAGCAGCTCGCCGCGCCGAACCTCGCCATTGATGTGATGCACTGCGGGATGCCGGTCGTAACCGAGCGTCAGGTCGGAAAAGACGATGGCGGGCTCTTTGCTCTTCATGCTCAATTCAAGGCCCACAGCACCGCGCCCCAAAGCAGCGCTGAGGCGACCGCCACGATCAGGAGCCGCGCCGGCACGGAGAGACGCAACAGCGAGACCCCGTGCGCGAGCGATCTCGGCGCGGCGGAATGAGCGTGCGGGACCGGCGTTGCCTCGCCTGCGGTGGCGACCAGCGCCACATGACGATGAAGCCCACCCTGCTGCTCCGACCGCATCTCGATTCCTTTTCTGAGGGCCGGCTCTAAGCCGGACGGCAGATCTCGCAGAGGCCTGCGATCTCGAGCGTCACCTGCTCGGGCGCGATCTCATCCGGCGCCAGACTAAGCAGCGCCGCCTGGTCCGCGTCGGAAAGGGGAATCTCCACCACCTTCTCGCATAGCCGGCAGATGGCGAAGGCGAACTTGCCGTCGCAGGCGCCGTGACCGCAGGCGATGAAGGCCGAGCGCGACTGGAGACGGTGCACCATCCCCTTTTCCATCAGCTCGTTCAGCGCGCGATAGACCGTGGGCGGGTGCGAGATGCCCGAAACCCTCACCCGATCGAGAATGGCGTAGGCGCTCATGGGCTCTTTGGCTTTGCGCAGGCAGGAGAGGATCTCGCTCTGATTGCGCGAAAGCTTGGCGTCGTGGTGGTGATGGGCGGCGTTCATGCGGGATGATATAACATAACATCAGGGGCCCCCGTCAAGCCTTGCGGCGAAGGGCACTTAGTCCGATTTCGGGTCGCCGCGGCCGACCGTCGATCTTACCGACCCATCCTTCCTGTGCAGGACAGCGCGGCCTCCGTGCTCGCGGGCGAGAGAGCGAGCCTTGCTCCAGGCGTCTTTCTGCTTGGTCCACAGCTCGAACCAGCCCTTTTCGTCGCGGAGGCGCCATACGAACTCTGGGCCACCCAGACTGAAGGGGTTGAGGCCGGGTTCGACGTGCCATTCCTTCTTGCTCATAGGGTCGACCTTGATCGGAAGCGAATTCGAGCGTGCAATAGACCCA
>JALHTP010000023.1 GCA_022865725.1 Methyloceanibacter sp.
GCCTCGATGCGCGGGAAGCAGAAGATGCATTTCTCCGACTTACCGCTCGACCAGTTGTAGTAGATTTTCTTGTAGGGGCAGCCGGAGACGCACATGCGCCAGCCGCGGCACTTGTCCTGATCGATGAGGACGATGCCGTCCTCCTCGCGCTTGTAGATCGCGCCCGACGGGCATGCGGCAACACAGGTCGGGTTCAGGCAATGCTCGCACAGCCGCGGCAGATACATCATGAAGGTGTTTTCGAACTGGCCGTAGATTTCCTTCTGCACGCCTTCGAAATTGACGTCGGCCGAGCGCTTGGCGAATTCGCCGCCGAGGATCTCCTCCCAATTCGGTCCCCACTCGATCTTATCCATGCGCTCGCCGCTGATGAGCGAGCGCGGCCGCGCCGTCGGCATGGCCTGCATTTCAGGCGCCTTTTGCAGGCGCTCGTAATCGAAGGTGAAGGGCTCGTAATAGTCGTCGATCTCGGGCAGGTCCGGATTGGCGAAGATGTTGGCGAGCACGCGCCATTTGGCGCCAATCCGCGGCTCGATCTTGCCGTTCTTCTTGCGACGCCAGCCGCCGTTCCAGCGCTCCTGGTTCTCCCACTCCTTGGGATAGCCGATGCCGGGCTTGGTCTCGACATTGTTGAACCAGGCGTATTCCATGCCTTCGCGACTGGTCCACACGTTCTTGCAGGTGACCGAACAGGTGTGACAGCCGATGCACTTGTCGAGGTTCAGCACCATGGCGATTTGTGCGCGGACCTTCATTCTGCGGCCTCCAGTTGGGGCGTTGCGGCCGGCTGATCCGCGGCCGGCTTATCAAGCCAGTCGACCTCCGCCATCTTGCGCACGATGACGAACTCGTCGCGGTTGGAGCCGACGGTGCCGTAGTAATTGAAGCCGTAGGATTGCTGAGCGTAACCGCCGATCATGTGCGTCGGCTTCAGCACTGTGCGCGTCACCGAGTTATGGATGCCGCCGCGCTGACCGGTCTGCTCGGAGCCCGGTACGTTCACGATCTTCTCCTGCGCGTGATACATCATGCACATGCCTTCCTTGACGCGCTGGGAGACGACGGCGCGAGCAACCAGTGCGCCGTTTGTGTTGAACGCCTCGACCCAGTCATTGTCGACGATGCCTGCTTTTCCGGCGTCAACCTCGCTGAGCCAAACGATCGGTCCGCCGCGCGACAGGGTCAGCATCAGCAGATTGTCGGTATAGGTGGAGTGGATGCCCCATTTTTGATGGGGGGTGATGAAGTTGAGCACGATCGGCGTATTGCCGTTCGGCTTGCGGTCGATGACCGGCTTCACCGTCTTGGTGTCGATTGGCGGGCGATAGACACACAAGCCTTCGCCGAAGGCCCGCATCCACAAATGATCCTGGTAGAGCTGCTGGCGGCCGGTGAGCGTCCGCCACGGGATCAGCTCATGCACGTTCGTGTAGCCGGCGTTGTAGCAGACCTTATCCGATTCAAGCCCAGACCAGATCGGCGACGAAATGATCTTGCGCGGCTGGGCAACCACGTCGCGGAAGCGGATTTTCTCGTCGTCTTTGCCGACAGCGAGATGGTCGTGCTCACGCCCGGTGAACCGCCCAAGCGAGGCCCAAGCCTTGACCGCGACCTCGCCGTTCGTCTCAGGCGCGAGGCTCAGGATGACCTCGCAGGCGTCGATATCAGTATTGATTTGCGCCAAGCCCTTGGTCGCACCGTCTTCCTCGACCTCTCCATTGAGCCGCTTCAGGAACTCGACCTCATGCTCGGTGTTCCAGTTTATGCCCTTGCCGCCGTTGCCCAGCTTGGCCATCAACGGCCCGAGCGAAGTGAATCTCTTGTAGAGGTTGGGATAGTCCCGCTCGACGACGGTGACCTGCGGCATCGTCTTGCCGGGGATCGGATCAATCTCACCCCGCTTCCAATCCTTCACGTCGAAGGGTTGGGCGATCTCGCCGGGCGTGTCGTGCAGGATCGGGGTAAGCACCACGTCCGTCTCCAGCCCGAGCACCTCGGGCGCAACTTCGGAGAAGGCCTTGGCGATACCCTTGTAGATCTCCCAGTCGTTGCGCGCCCCCCAAACCGGATCGACAGCCGATGTCAGCGGATGGATGAAGGGATGCATGTCGGACGTATTGAGATCGTTCTTCTCGTACCAAGTCGCGGTCGGCAGAACGATGTCGGAATACATGCAGGTAGTCGACATCCGGAAGTCGATCGTGACGAGCAGGTCGAGCTTTCCCTCCGGAGCCCGGTCGTGCCACGCCACCTCGCTTGGCTTTTGCGCCCCGGTCGCGCCCAGATCCTTCCCCAACACGCCGTGCGAGGTGCCAAGCAGGTGCTTCAGGAAATATTCGTGCCCCTTGCCGGACGCGCCCAAGAGGTTGGAGCGCCAGACGAAAAGATTGCGCGGCCAGTTGACTGGCTTGTCCGGATCTTCGCAGGAGAGCTTGAGTTCGCCGGATTTAAGCGCGGCGGCGACATAGTCTTTCGGCTCCTTGCCGGCGGCCATCGCCTTCGCCGCGATCGACAGCGGGTTCGCCTCTAGCTGAGGCGCGGAGGGCAACCAGCCCATGCGCTCGGCGCGCACGTTGTAGTCGATCAGAGCCCCATCCCACGGGCCGGCCGGTGCCGTTGGCGAGAGGATTTCCGATACGTCGAGCGTCTCGTACCGCCACTGATCGGTGTGGGCGTAAAAGGACGACGTCGAGTTTATCTGCCGCGGTGGGCGCCCCCAATCGAGGGCGAAGGCAAGCGGCAGCCAGCCCGTCTGCGGACGCAGCTTCTCCTGCCCGACATAGTGTGACCAGCCGCCACCCGACTGCCCAATGCAGCCGCACATCACCAGCATGTTGATGATGCCGCGGTAGGTCATGTCCATGTGGTACCAATGGTTCACCCCGGCGCCGAGGATGACCATGGAGCGCCCATTCGTCTTCTCGGCGTTGCGGGCGAATTCGCGCGCGATGGTGACGATCTGGTCGCGCGGCACGCCGGTGATCCGCTCCGCCCAGGCGGGCGTATAGGGCTCAAGGTCGTCGTAGGACGCGGCGAGATGCTCGCCGCCGAAGCCCTGGTCGACCCCGTAATTCGCCATGAATAGATCGTAGACGCTGGCCACCAGCGCCTCCCCATCCCTAAGGCGCAGGCGCTTGGCGGGAACTTGTCGGATCAAGACGCTTGGATGGTCGGTGCCGGCGAAATGATCGTGCTCGCGGTTGCCGAAATAGGGGAAGGCGACAGGGGCAAGCTCGTCGTGGATTCCGGCGAGCGAGAGGCTCAGCCTGGTATCCTTGCCCGTCCCATCCTTCTCCTCGAGATTCCACTTGCCCGGATCGCCCCAGCGGAACCCGACGGAGCCGCGCGGCGCCACGACCTCGCCCGAAATTTCATCGAAGGCGACTGTCTTCCATTCGGGGTTGGCCGTCTCGCCCAACGCGCCGTCGAAATCGCTCGCGCGCACGAACCGTTCGGGCACCAGCCGACCGTCGGTCTGGACGAGGCGGACAAGCATCGGCATGTCGGTGTATTTGCGGGCGTAGTCGGTGAAATAGGGGACCTGCCGCTCGACATGGAACTCGCGCGCGATCACATGGCCGAGCGCCATGGCCAGTGCGGCGTCGGTGCCCTGCTTCGGATGCACCCAAAGGTCGGAGAATTTCGCGGCCTCTGAGTAGTCGGGCGTGACGACGACGCTCTTGGCGCCGCGGTAGCGCGCCTCGGTATAAAAGTGCGCGTCGGGCGTGCGCGTTTGAGGGACATTCGATCCCCACAGGATGAGGAAGCCGGAATTGTACCAATCGGCGCTTTCGGGAACGTCGGTCTGCTCGCCCCAGGTCTGGGGCGAGGCGGGCGGCAGATCGCAGTACCAGTCGTAGAATGACATGGATACGCCGCCGAGCAGCGACAGATAGCGCGAGCCCGCGGCATAGCTCACCATCGACATCGCCGGGATCGGCGAGAAGCCGAACACGCGATCCGGTCCGTAGGTCTTCACGGTGTAGGCGTTGGCCGAGGCAACGATCTCGGTGACCTCGTCCCAGCTTGCACGCACGAAACCGCCGAGGCCGCGCTTCTTAACGTAGGCGGCGCGCTTCTCGGGATCCTCGACGATCGAGGCCCAGGCCGCGACCGGCGCCAGCGTTGCCCGCGCCTGACGCCAAAGCTTTAGCAGCCGCGAGCGGACGAGCGGATATTTCACCCGGTTGCCGGAATAGAGGTACCAGGAATAGCTCGCGCCTCTGGAGCAGCCGCGCGGCTCGTGATTGGGGAGCTCGGGCCTCGTGCGCGGATAGTCGGTCTGCTGCGTCTCCCAGGTGACGATGCCGCCCTTGACGTAGATCTTCCACGAGCACGAGCCGGTGCAATTGGCGCCGTGGGTCGATCGCACGATCTTGTCGTGCTGCCAGCGCTTGCGGTAGCCGTCCTCCCAACGCCGATCCTCCCGCGTGACGATGCCGTGACCATCGGCGAACTCATCGACGACGCGATTGAAGAAGGTCAGGCGGTCGAGAAAGTGGCTCATGGTTTCCTTCCGCCGCTCAGCACGGCTTCTCTGCGCCCTTCCGCGCGTAGAACCACCAATTGACCCCTATGCAGACGACGTAAAAGAACGCAGCCCAGTAGAAGAAGGGGTTGAACGATCCGAACCAGTCGAAGGAATAGGCGAGCATCAGTCCTACGGCGAAGGGACCATAGGCGGCCATGGCGCCGGTCCAGCCGATCACGCCGCCCGCCTGCCGCGGCGGAAAGATCATCGGTATTTGCTTGAAGGTCGAGGCGTTGCCGATGCCAGCGAAGAAGAAGAGGCCGAGTACCGCCGCAAGGAAATAGGGAAATTCCACCATCGAGGTCGGCGCGGTGAAGAAGGTCACTGCAATAACGCAAGCAAGCATGCCGATGACCGACCAATGCGTAACCCGGGCGCCACCGAATTTGTCGGAAATCGGTCCGGCGGCGATCCGTGCGATCGAGCCGACAAGTGGTCCCAGGAAGGCATACGTGAGCGGATCGGGCGCGCCTGGCAACGGTCCATAGATCTGCTTGATCAGGAGTGGAAACGTTGCTGCAAGTCCCGAGAAGGTGCCGAAGGTGCCGATATAGAGAAGCGTCATGAAGAAGCCGTGCTTCGCCTTGAAGATGTCAAGCTGCTCACGAAAATTGGCGCGCACCGGCACACTCCGCAGCATCACCCAGGCGGCAATGCCGAATACCACCACGAACGGCACATAGATCGCAGCGGCGTTCTGCAGCCAGACTTGGCTCGTCGCACCAGCGCCAGCGAAGTTCTGCGATTTGCCGAGTAGCGAGCCCGCGAGCGCGATGCCGATGATCCAGGGGGTGACGAACTGGACGATGCTCACCCCGAAATTGCCGATGCCCGCCTGCATGGCCAGCGCCGTTCCCTGCAGCCTTTTGGGGAAGAAGAGGCTAGTGGACGGCATGAAGGAGGAGAAGTTTCCTCCGCCAAGTCCTGCGAGGAAGGCCAGCAGGAGGAGCACCCAGTATGGCGTGGCCGGATCCTGGACCGCGAAGAACCAGCCGAGCAGGGGAACGAGCAGCAGGAGCGTGGAGATGGAGACGACGTGGCGCGTGCCGTAGAGCGGCACGAGGAAGGTATGAATGACTCTAAACGTGCCCCCGGCGAGGCCCGGCATCGCCGCGAGCCAGAAAAGCTGCGAGCCTGAGAGCTGGAAGCCAACCCCCGGCAGCCGCACGACCATCGCCGAAACGACGAACCAAACAATGAAGGCGAGCGTGAGGTTGGCGGTCGTAATTACGAGAGTCCGCCAAGCAAGCTTCTTGCCCCTCGGTTCCCAAAAGCTTGTGTCCTCAGGGGTCCACTGGCTCAGCCATGTCCGATCCGGTATTTCGTGGGGATAAGCGGCCGTCGACGCCATGAAGTTGGCTCCTCGCTGGGTCCAGTCGCATTCGAACAACCCCGCACGAGCAAACTTTTGGCTGAAAATCTCGCCCTCCACGTTGACGCAGATCAACCAACCTGCCCCCACTCACTAAGACCGCCTCTCCAACGAAAGTTGGTGACATTGCGCCAGCGCAAGGACCCGGCGGTTAGACTATGCGACGCAATGGGGTAGACTGGGATCGTACAAGGGGGGCACTGGGCAATGGGAGAATGGCCCTGGGTGACCGATCTATCGACTTCGCGAAGTCCTCGCTTGGCGGCGTGGTCGCTTCGGATCGGCCTTTCCTTGATCCTTTCAGTAGGTGCCTGGAGTTCTTTGGCCCTAGCCCAGCACGTCGACTACGATCCACAGTCCGGCTCCGACACCGGCCCCTTCCAGCCCCCAGATACGGGTCTCCTCAACGGCAAGTTCTGGACCGACTTTCGCTACCGGTATGAGTTCGTCGATCAGGGCAACCTGCCGAAGAACGCACGCGCCTCGACCTTGAGGAACAAGACCGGCGTCGAGTCCGGCTTCTTTCACGGCTTCCGGGCCGGCATCGAAGGAGAGTTCGTCGTCGACGTGGGTCCCGAGGACTTCAACAACACAATTAATGGCAAGATCCAGTTTCCCGTCGTCGCCGACGTTCAGTCCGCCGAGGTCGATCAAGCCTATCTCGAATCCTATAACATTCCGGGAGTGGTTCTCTTGGGCGGCCGCTACCTGGAGAACCTCGATAACGAACGATATGTCGGCTCTGTGGCCTGGCGCCAGAACGACCAAACCTTCGACGGCGCGAAGGCAACCTTCACGGCCCTCCCTGGAGTGACTGGGCTTTACGCATATATCGGCAACGTGAACCGCATCTTCAGCGACGAGTCGCCAGTCGGCAATGTTGCCTCAAACACTCACCTATTCCATCTCGAGAGCAAGCCGATGCCCATCGGTACGCTCACGGGCTATACTTATTTGATCGATCTCTTCGATCTCGATCCGCAGTCAAATGCGAGCTATGGCGGCTTCCTGAAGGGCAAGCGGCCTCTGGGCGATAAGCTCACTTACGATTACCGCTTCGAGTACGCTCGCCAAACTAATTATGGCGACAATCCTGTCGACTATGCCGTGGACTATGTGCGCGTCGAGCAGGGGCTGTCCTGGAACGGCTTCACCACGACGCTCATCTACGAGCTGCTCGGCAGCGACAACGGGGTCGCCGCGTTCCAGACGC
>JALHTP010000234.1 GCA_022865725.1 Methyloceanibacter sp.
CCTCCCCATCAAGGGGAGGGATGGAACTCGTTGCGGCGCTTCAGCAGACATGCGTGATCCTTTTCCGCGACGCGTTTCGCGTCCCGGGTTTGATGAACTCGCCCCGCAAACCTATGGTGTCGCGATCCTTGCGAGGACCGCGCGGGCGCCTCTCGGCGCGCCAGTCGCGGCGATTTCACAACGCCGGGCCGCGCTTTCGCCGTAAGTGTCCCGCTGGCCCGTCTCTTCTTTTTATTCTGATCCTCTCTCCGCGAGAGAGGGACGGATCGGCGTTTGGAATAGACCTTACGGTCGTCAGCCAGCTCCTGGCAGGGCCTCGTAATGGACCCGGGCGGAGCTCCGGCGCCGCCCGGGTGGCTTGCTTGCGAGCAAACCCCGCGGGCACCGCACCCCGTCCCGCCTCACGACGCCTCATGAGAACGCCCCTTTAGAAGGACGAGGTGGGGACAGGATAAACGAGGTTCGGCACGCGGGGATTGTTTGGGGACAGCTCCCTACGATTTTCGCCATCGCGGAAACGCCGGCCCGTAACCTGCGTCCACTTCGGCCTTTGCTTCGTACCAAAACGATACGTCGCAGCGACATCAGATCGTCTGGTATTGGCGGCGAAGACTGCACGGGAACTACCTGACATTTTCTGCGTTTGCAATTGGCGTGGAACTAAGTAACGGGGGTTTGGGGCCATGTTTCCAAAGTGGCAACCGATCAGTACCGCTCCAAAAGACGGTACGAGCATTCTCATATTCGAAGCACAGGAAGGGACGATGGGAGCTGTGCGAGTTTCGCGTTGGCGAGACGACACTATTCCGACTGGATGGACCGGGAGCGAGCGCACTCCAAGCCATTGGTTGCCCCTTCCGCTTCCACCTAACAAACCAATGCCCGTCTCGAGCAACCCTGTGGCTGCCGAAATGGCTGCCGAAATAGGAATTTGAAGTCACTCGGGCTACTCGCTGGCGACGGGGGCGAGACAGAAAGCGTGAGGGAGAAAGCGTCATGACGAATCTCATTTCGGAAATGGCAGGTCCCAAGCTGCGGCGCGACTGTGACACCGCTCCGAATGCAACGAGCCGTCTCATGGTGCCAAGGGCGGACCCCAGCGGAAGTCTGACAGCGAAGCTTCTCGTTGCCCAACAATCTCATGTCGAGGAGGCGGATAGCGGGAGGACCGATCTTCTTCTTCAGGGTCTCGTGGATCGGCTTCCGAAACCCAACGGCATTTGGTCTCTCGACGACCGTGCGAAATGGCTTCGCACCGCGGCGGCTATTTTTGCTCTTGTCTACAAGGCAAGCGATGGCGAGCACAGGGAGATCGGCGTCGTGTTCGTCAAGCCGGAAGCCGAGCGCCCCGCCTAGGCGTCAACAAGACGCCGCGCACCTCGTTGATGCTGCGCGGTCCCCTGCTTCATCGCCGCAGCTAGATCGCGCGGCGGAGCCTGATCGTGTCCAGCAAAGTGGGTGGAGCGAATTTGCCGTTGGGCAGCTCCCGCGCGAGACCCGCTTGCACCACATGCACGAGGGTAGCTTGCAGCTGACCGTCGGCGGTGTCGGTTTCGGCAAAATAGCCCTCCTGCACGGCCAGTTGCCGAAGCTCGTCTCTCGCCATCGCCCCGCCCTCGCGCAACTTGCGGACCAGGAAATCGCCGAGTTGCGGCTGCGGCTGTTGCGCCTGTGCCGGCTTAGGCGCCGGTTGCGGGCTTTGCGCCTGGGGCGGAGGCGCGGGCTGCGCTTGCTCTGGTTTTGGCTCTGGTGGCCGAGCTTGCGCCTGCGGCTTGGGCGCGGACGCACCATTGGCGAGCCGCCGGTCCTCAATGCCCAACAGGGTGCGCACAGCGGCGAACTCCGCCTTCACGTTTTTCAGCCTGGTTTCATATTCCGCCTTAAGCTGCTCAACCAGCTTGTCAAACTGAGCGTCTGCGGAATTGATCTGGCTTTCGAGCAACGCGGCACGCTCTTCCAGGTCGGCGCGGATGTCGCGCATGGAACTCCCCCTCGTTCATGGCTAGCCTCCAGCTAAACCGCCAACTCGGCCGGCGGTTCCCATGTCGCGCGAATTGACGCTCGCCGTGGCTCTTGCGCGACGAAGCAGCCACTCCCCAGGGTTCATCCATTGAGTTAGAATCGATGCCTCCTTGCTTATGCGCGGAACTTTTGCTTGCTGTTGGATATTCGGAGTGAACAGCCGACGCTTCACGGAGGGACTGAAAGATGCGCTCATCCCGTCTTTTGCTGCTTGCGATCATCCTCGCCGGAATGACCTTGCCGGTTCAGGCCGAGACGGCGCCGGTCAAGGCCGCCGTCAAAGGCACCGCCACGGTCGGCAAGGGCGTGGTTAAAGGCGCCGGTCAGGCCGGAGCGGGGGTCGTCAGGGGCACCGGCACGGCGGTCAAGTCGACCGGTCGAGGCCTGTGGTGCATCCTGACGCTCGGCAACCGCTGCTAGCGCCCTACTCCCACTCGATCGTGCCGGGCGGCTTCGAGGTGATGTCGTAGACCACGCGGTTGATGCCGCGCACCTCGTTGATGATGCGCCGCGCCGCAGCGCCCAGGAAATCGTGGGAGAAGTCGTAATAATCGGCGGTCATGCCGTCGGTCGAGGTGACGGCGCGGAGCGCGCAGACGAAGTCGTAGGTGCGCGCGTCGCCCATCACGCCGACGGTCCGCACCGGCAGCAGCACGGCAAAGGCCTGCCAGATATTGTCGTAGAGCCCGCGCTTTCTGATCTCGTCGAGATAGATGGCGTCGGCCTGGCGCAGGATGGCGAGCTTCTCCTCGGTCACCTCGCCGGGGATGCGGATGGCGAGCCCCGGGCCAGGAAACGGATGGCGGTTGACGAAGGCGTCAGGCAGCCCGAGCTCGCGCCCCAAGGCGCGCACCTCGTCCTTGAACAATTCGCGCAACGGCTCGATGAGCTTGAGCTTCATGCGCTCGGGCAGCCCGCCGACATTATGATGCGACTTGATCGTCGCCGACGGCCCGCCGGTCGGCGACACGCTCTCGATCACGTCGGGATAGAGCGTTCCTTGCGCGAGATAGTCGACGGCGCCGATCCTCTCGGCCTCGGCCTCGAACACATCGACGAACAGCTTGCCGATCATCTTGCGCTTCACCTCGGGGTCGGTGACGCCTTGCAGCGCGTCGAGGAAGCGCGCCGACGCATCGATGGCGACGAGCGGGATATTGTAATGGCCGCGAAAGAGCTCGACGACCTGCTGCGCCTCGTTCTGGCGGAGCAGGCCATGATCGACGAAGATGCAGGTGAGCTGGTCGCCGATCGCCTCGTGGATGAGGAGCGCGGCGACGGCTGAATCGACCCCGCCGGAGAGCCCGCACACCACATGGGCGTCGCCCACCAGCGCGCGGATGCGGGCGATCTCGCTGTCGCGGAAATGCGCCATGGTCCAGTCGCCGGCGCAACCGGCGATGCGGTGGACAAAATTGGCCAGCAGCGCCGCGCCGCCCGGCGTGTGCACGACCTCGGGGTGGAACTGGACGCCGTAGAGGCGCCGCGAATCGTCGGCGATGGCCGCGAACGGCGCGCCGGTCGAGATGCCCACGGCGCGGAAGCCGGGCGGCAGCCGCGTCACGCGGTCGCCATGGCTCATCCACACCGGCGCCCTCTCGCCTTCGCGCCAGACGCCCTCGAACAGCGGCGTCTCGTCGATGATTTGCAGCTCGGCGCGGCCGAACTCACGCGATTTCCCGCCTTCGACCACCCCGCCAAGCGCCGCCACCATGGCCTGCTCGCCATAACAGATGCCGAGCACCGGCACGCCAGCCGTGAAGATCGCCTGCGGCGCCTGGGGCGTGCCCGCCTCGTGCACGCTGGCCGGCCCGCCCGAGAGGATGATGGCCTTGGGCGGCACCGGGCCGAGCGCGGCCTCGGCCTTGTCGAAGGGAACGATCTCCGAATAGACGCCGGCCTCGCGCACGCGCCTGGCGATGAGCTGCGTCACCTGGCTGCCGAAATCGACGATCAGCACGCGGTCCGGCGCCTGGCCTGCGGGGGCGTCCGCATCGTCCTGCGCCTGCCCGGTAGGCTCGTCTGCCGGATCTGGCATTTCGGGTGTCATGGCCGGTGGTTATAGCAGCGTCTTTGAGTCGGCAATGACTCTCCGCTTTCCTGCCCCTAAAATGAGGAGGTCGGCTTGGCTTGCCAAGCCGGGTGGGGGTTGAGCCTCGATGCTCCGATCCTGCTAGAGTAAATGTCGTGAGTCACCCCCACCCCGGCCCTCCCCCTTGCAGGGGGAGGGAGTTAGCCCCGATAGACCGATGACCGAGCAAGACGCCTTCGAGGAGCGTCTCCGCCTCAAGATCGAGGCCTATCACGAGGCGGCGCTCGTCTATGCCGCGGTGAAGCTCGGGCTTCCCGACAGGCTGGCGGACGGGCCCGAGACCGGCGAGCAGCTAGCGCAAGCGCTTCAACTGTCGGCGCCGCATCTTACCCGCGTCTTGCGCGGACTCTGCAGCATCGGCATTTGCGAGGAGCTTCCCGACGGCAGCTTCGCCCTGGCGGCTGGGGGCCGGTCGCTTTGCGCCTTCTCGCCTTCCCGGCTTGCAGAAAAAGTCCAGATCGTGGTCGGGCAATATTGGCAGCCTTGGGCCAATCTCGTTGCGAACCTCGAGACCGGCAAGCCCGCCTTCGAGCAGGTCTTCGGCATGAGCGTTTCGGACTGGCGCGGCCTCAACCCCGAGAAAGGCGCGCTGTTCGACTCCTATCTGGCGAAGGAGACGCTCGCGCAGGCAGGCGCGATTCTGGAAGCTCTGGACCTCGCTCATGTGAACATCGTCGCCGATATCGGTGGCGGTTATGGCGGCCTGCTCGCCGCCTTGCTCGGCGCCCACCCTCATATCGAAGGCATCTTGTTCGACCGGCCGCGAACCCTCGCCGCCGCCGAGCCCTTCCTGCAATCGATCGGCATGGCAGAGCGCGTCGAGTTCGTGGCGGGAGATTTCCTGGCCAAGATACCCGTCCGGGCCGATCTCTATCTGCTGAAGGGCGTGCTGCAGCAATGGGACGACCAAGCGGCGCGCACGATCCTCGGCAATTGCCGCAGCGCCATGCCGGAGGGCGCGAAGCTCGCCATCATCGAGCTTCTGCTGCCTGAGCGCGCCAATGACGACCCTGCCGCCATCATGCTCGATTTGCATATGATGACGATTACCGGAGGCCGCGCGCGCAGCCTCGCCCAATTTAAGGAGCTCTTATCCGAGGCAGGCCTCGCGCTGGCAAAAGTGACGCCGACACGCTCAGGCCTCGCCATCATCGCTGCTAGGAGATGAATCCCTCCCCCTGAAAGGGGGAGGTCGGCTTGGCTTTAGCCCGGGTGGGGGTCAGGCCCCTGACCGCGCAACCTCCAATGCAATCGCCTCGCGCACACCCTTTAGGTTGCTCCAAACGTCGCGATTGGAAAAGCGGACCACATGAATACCCTTCCCATTCAAAAATCGGGTTCGGGTCTCATCATGGGCCGCTCTACTCGCATGGTCGTCGCCATCAAGCTCAACCGCGAGCCGGATGCTCGGGCAATAGAAGTCCAGAACGTAGCGCCCCACAGGATGCTGCCGGCGGAATGACACCCCGAGCTGGTCACCGCGGAGACCAAGCCAAAGTCTCTGCTCGATTAGGAGACATGTGTCGGCGCAACACCTTGGCGCGATCCGTCATCGTAGCCGTTCGGGTGAAACGCGAATTCATGATTGCTGCACTTCAGCCATGCATGACCCCCACCCCGGCCCTCCCCCTTTCAGGGGGAGGGAGACAGCGCCTTCGCATAGACGATCTTGCCGTCGCCGGGCGCGTAGAAATCGAGAAGCCGCGCCTCCTCACGGAAGCCCATGCGCTGATAGAAGCCGCGCGTGCCGGCATAGCGGTCCGACGATGAGGTATCGGCATAGATGTGCTTGGCGCCCGCTTTGCGCATCGCCGCTTCCGCGCGCCCATAGACCTGAGCGCCGAGCCCCCGTCTCTGCTCCTCGGGCGAAACGGCGATCCAATAGAGATCGAACGATCCTTGCGTCCCCTGGATCGGCCCGTAGCAAGCATAGCCCACGAGCGTGGCCCCGCGCTCGGCGAGCACGAATTGATAGCCGGAGCGGATGCCCTTGGTCAGGCGCTCGGTGACGAGATCGGCCGCCACCTCCACCTCGGCCGCGTTGAAGAAGCCGGTGCCCGCCACCAGCGAGCGCACGCGCCCGACATCGTCGGCCATCACCGCGCTGCGCCAATCGAGCCCATTGCGGTGGCCGCTTTTGGCGGCGCCAGCGCTCCGGTTGAGAGCAGGCGCCATTTGCCGCGCCGAGCCGTGCCCGGTGACGAGGCCGTTGAAGAAGCTCCGCACATTCGACCCTAAGGTCCGCACCCGATAGCCGCCTTCCTGCACGACCAGCGTCGGGTAGCCCTGCTCCCCGATCATGCGGCCGAGCTGCTCGAAATCCTTGACGCGGTTCGGCCAGGTGCCGGTGGGATCGCCGCGCGCGGTGTCGAAGCCCGCGCTGACCACGAGGAAGGCGGGCGCAAACCTCCTGATGCGGCGCAAGCCTTCCGCCACGGCGTTGCGGTGCTGCTCGGTGGTGATGTGCTCCGGCAGCGGGATGTTCAGATTGTAGCCGGCGCCCGCTCCCGTGCCGGTCTCGTCGCGGAAGCCCGAGAAATAGGGATAGGCGAAGCTCGGATGGCCGTGGATCGAGACGGTGAACACATCCCCCCGGTTATAGAAGATCTCCTGCTGGCCGTTGCCGTGGTGGTAGTCGATGTCGAGGATGGCGACGCGGCCATAGCGGGAGAGCAGATTCGCCGCGATCGCGCCGTTGTTGAAATAGCAGAAGCCGCCGAAGGTGCGCGTCTCGGCGTGATGGCCGGGAGGCCGCACCAAGGCATAAGCGAGGTCCGTCCCTTCGAGCACCCTCTCGGCGGCCGTCAGCGCGCAATCGACCGCCGAGCGCGCGGCCAAATAGGCGTTCTGATTGAGCGGCGTGAAGGTGTCGATGCAGTAATATCCGGCGAGCACCGTCTCGTCCTTCGGCGGGCGCGCCGGATTGCGCGTCGGGAAGACATACGGATAGATCGACTTCTTGGGGCCAGCCAGCAGGCAGGCCTTGCGGATGTAATCGACCAGCCGCCCCTCATGCACGGCGCGGATATGCCGGTCGGAGAAGCGCTTCGCCGGGATCTTCTCGAACAGGCCCGAGGCGTCGAGCTCCGACAGGATAGAGCGGATGCGCACCGGCGCCTCCACATAGCCCCTCTCCTGCACATGGTGGATGGTGTGGTCGTCGTTGAGCACGAGCGCGATGCCGGGCTCGGCCGAGCCCCGCACCTCGCCCTTGAGCGCTCGTCTCGATTTGGTGTAGCGGGGTTCACGCAGGCGAATGGGGTCGTCAGTGATCGAATCGACCACCATCTGCACATAGTCCGCCCCCATCCCGTATTTCCGCTCCAGGATGGCCCTGACGATTTTCTTCACATTGTCCCGGCTCGGCAAGTCGTTAGAGCCGAGCGGATCGAGCAGCAGATACGGCGGGTCTATGGTTCCTTCCCGCACCGGCGTCTCGTAGGCGGTATTGATGATCGGCCGCGCCCCGTAGCGCTCGTAGAATTTGAGACGGCTCGCGTTCTCCGCGCGGATCTCTGGCTTGGGGCTGAGCGCCGGATCGTCCGGCAGGCTTTCGAAATAAAGCTGGGTGCCCAGCGCGCGCGCCTCCTCGCGCACCCGCTCGTAAAGCGTGGCGCCGATGCCTCTCCCGGTGCGGCCAAGCGCGGTCGAGATCAGCTCGAGATATGAGAAGCCGATATCGGGCGCGTGCAGCAGGAGCGCCAGGCCGAGCGTCTGGTCGCGCGCATTCTCGGCCACGAACAGGCGCGCCACGAATTTATGCTTGAGCGGGTTGGCGAGCTGCTCCGGCAGCTTGTCGATGTCGTAAGCCGGCATCGCCGAGAACTGCTCGCGCATGATCTTTTGCGCCGCCTCGATTGCCGAGCGGTTCACCGCCGTCGTGGCGTCGGCCACTTTGCGGATGCGTAGCATGGTCAGATGCGAAGCACGTCAGGCGATGGCTTGCAAGCGCCCAAGCGAGTCATCGACGATGCGGCCGATCATCTCGTCATAGGAGAGCCCGGCCTCTACGGCCGAGGCGGCAAACCCTGCGTCATCGCTGATGCAGGGATTCATATTAACTTCGAGAATGAAGGGTGCGCCCACAGGATCGACGCGAAAATCGACCCGCGCATAGCCGCCAAGCCTGAACAAGTCCCAGCAGGCCAGCGAGATGCGCGTCAGCTCCGCGGCGAGCTCGGGCTCCTCCCGCTCGATGCCGAAGCGGCGCGGCGTGCCGATAAAGGGCTGGCTGCCGGGCGTCCATTTGGCGTCGTAATCGGTAATGAGCGGCTCGCCGTCATCGAATCCCTGGAACACGGTCTCGCGGATCGGCAGCACCTCGACCCCTTCCGGCCCCTCCATCATGGCGGCGGCAAACTCGCGCCCGTCGATATAGGTCTCGGCGAAATGCTCGGTGTCCCAGCGGAGCGTACGCTCGGCGATAGCCCGCGCCGCATCCGCCCCCAACACCACCGAGTCGGGACCGATGCCGAGCGAGCCGTGCTCCCAGACCGGCTTGACGATGACGCGGGCGTCGGCGCGAAGCCCCGACCCGTCAGCCGACCATTCGGGGGTGGGCAGGCCGGCGCGCTCGAGCTTCAGCTTGGTTCCGATCTTCGACAGCGTGTCGAGCCAGGCGGTCGTGCCGGCGCCAGTATAGGGGAGTCCGAGCGCATCGAGCCGCGCCGGGACCATGGGAGCGAGCCGGCAGTCGCCTCCCACCGCATCGACCAGGTTGAAGACGAGCAGCGGGCGGCGCGGGAGCAGCGCATCGATCCCGGCGAGGTCGTGGTCGAGGCCGATCACCTCGGTGGCGAAGCCGAGCCGGACCAGCGCGCCGGCCACCGCCTTGGCCGCAGCGATCGTATCGAGCTCGTCAGGGCGGCTTTCCGTCGCCGCATGCAGGACCGGGATGAAACCTGCCGTACCCGCCATCAGGCGCTTTTCCGCCTTGGCTCGGGGGCCTGCCGGCGGAGCCCGTAGCGGGCAAGGCCGGCATCGAGGATCAGGCCGATCAGCTCAACGAACCCGATCCCGTTCTGCTCGGCGAGGATCGGCAGGTCCGAGTGCCAGGGATTGAGGCCGGCGATCGGGTTCGCCTCGAGGAAGTGAGGGTCGCCGTTGGCGTCGGAGCGGAAATCGATGCGCGCCGCATCCCGGCATTCGAGCGCCCGGTAGGCTTGCAGCGCGCGCGTTCCGGCAAGACGCGCCTCGCCGTCATCGGCAGGAGCGTAAATGACCAGATCCTCGCAGAGCTCCTTGTTGTGCAGCGAGTAGACATTGGCTTCCGCCTGGGGCTTGAGCAGGATCTCGCAGACCCCGAGCACGCGGGCGTCATTGCCGTTGCCGGCGATGCCCACGGTGAACTCGCGGCCCGGCAGGTACTGCTCGACCAAAGCCGGCTGGTGATAGCGCTCGACGACGCGGTCGACGGCTTCCTCAAGCTCGGCTTGCGTGTGCACCAGAGAGGCGGCCTCGCAGCCTTTGCCGGTACCTTCCGCGACCGGTTTGACGAAGGCCGGGAAGTCGGTCCAGTCCGCCAGCTCGTTGGCGGCACCCTCGGCCACTGCGAAGGCAGGCGTCTTCACGCCGGCATCGCGCACCAGACGCTTGGCCACCGCCTTGTCGAGGGAGGCGGCCATCGTCAGCGGGTCGGAGAACAGGTAAGGCTGGTCGAACAGCTCGCACAGCGCAGCCACCTGCGCCTCGCGCGACCGCCCCTTCACCCCTTCGGCGATGGAGAAGACGAGATCGTAGCGTTCCCCGGCGACGAGCCGCGCCGCAAGCATTTGCCCGCGGCCCACGCGCACCACCTCGCAGTGAAGCGCCTCGAGCGCGGCAGCAAGCTGATCGATGGTCTCCACCGAGTCGAACTCGGCCACCGCCTCCTCGGAGAGACCGAGGGCGCGATAGTCGTCGCGGAGGTCGCAGACGAGAGCGACGCGCATCAGGCTTGCCCGGCGGCAATGGCCCGGTCGGCGCCGACCGTCCCGTCGGGGTCCGTGTAGCGGTAGATGTTGCCTTCGAAGTTCTTGAGGAGGAGATCGTCGCCCTCGCGGCCCACGACATAATCAGGGATCAGCGGGATCTTGCCGCCGCCGCCGGGTGCGTCGATCACATAGGTCGGCACGGCATAGCCGGTCGTGTGGCCGCGCAGGCCCTGGATGATCTCGAGCCCCTTGTCGACGCTCGTGCGGAAATGCGACGAGCCGGAGATCGGGTCGCATTGATAGAGGTAATAGGGCCTGACCCGGCGCGTCAGCAGCCCGTGGAAGAGCGGCTTCAGCGTCTCGACCGAATCGTTGATGCCCTTGAGCAGCACCGTCTGGCTGCCGAGCGGGATGCCGGCGTCGGCCAGCCGCGCCGTGGCCTCGGTGACCTCGGTGGTGAGCTCGGTCGGATGGGTGAAATGCAGGCTCATCCACAAAGGATGATGCTTCTTGAGCACGCGGATCAGCGCGCGCGTCACCCGCATCGGCAGCACCACCGGCACCTTGGTACCAAGCCGTACGAACTCGATATGCTTGATGGCCCTGAGCCGCCCCAGCAGATAATCGAGCCGCTCGTCGGACAGCGTCAGCGGGTCGCCGCCGGAGATCAGCACGTCGCGGATCTCGGGATGGGCGGCGATGTAATCGAGCGCCTCCTCCCATTGCGGCCGGCTGAAGGAATAGTCGCCGCCGGGCTCGCCCACCATGCGCGAGCGGGTGCAATAGCGGCAATAGGTCGAGCAGAAGCCGGTGGCGAGGAACAGCACGCGATCGGGATAGCGGTGCACGAGGCCAGGCACGACGCTATGGCCGTCCTCGCCGAGCGGATCGTCGTCCTCTCCGGGCGTCTTTATGTATTCGGTGCCGACCGGGATATGCGTGCGGCGGAGCGGCTCATCCGCGTCGTCCCGGCTCATAAGGCTCGCATAATAAGGGGTAATACCGAGCGGCAAAGACCCCTGATGCCGGATCACGGCGTCCCGCTCGTCGTCCGATAGCACGAAGATGCGCTCGAGCTCGGCGAGCGTGCGGATGCGGGCCCGCGCCTGCCAGCGCCAGTCGTTCCACTCGGCGGCGTCGACCTCCGGGTAGAACAGCTTGCGGAAGGCGCGCGTCTGCGGCCCCACCGGGAAGCGCTCCATGCGCACCACGACGGTGTCGAGCCGCGGCGCCGACGCCGGGGCAAGTGCATTGATCAGGGAATGTGGTTTGGAGAAACGTTGAGATGTCGCCAGCGGGCGACTGGGTGGCTCTTCGGCCTCGACCTGAAGCAACTTCATGGGATATGCGTCCCCTCCATGCTTTCGCGGGGCCGGCCTTGGCGACAACCGCCGACTCTGGTCCGGCAAAAGCGCGAGTCATTTCAGCGACATCATTGTCAATTTCAAGTGTTAAAGAAGTCGCGGCCCCAACTTTTTTCGTCGCCGCTGCCGGAGCGATGGCGCGCCGCCCTCCACGCCTCTCTGGTGCGGTGCGAAAGGGAGAGCAAGACATGAGACGCTGGATGGCAGCTCTGGCCTTCGGCTGCTGCTCTCTGCTGGCTGATCCGGCCATGCCTGAGTATCGGGGTCCCGACTATTTCAAGCTGAAGGCGCTGCTGCCGCCCGGCCCTGGCGCCGCGCTTTGCTTCGCCCGCAGCTACGGCGCCGAGCATCTGAGCCAGCACCCCAAGCAGAAGGTCACCGAACTCATCCTCTCGCTTCGCTATGTCGCGCTCGGCGAGGACGAGGCCACGCTCGTCGCCAAACAGGACGGGGGCACCGAGAAGCAGTATTTCCGCTACGACTTCACCTTGGCAGCCAAGGTCAAGGATCGCGGCCCGACGCTCTATGCGAGTGGCGACTGCGCTTCGGCGGAGGGCATCGGCTGCGGGGTGGATTGCGATGGCGGAGGGATCGCGATCGAGCCCGTTCCCGGCCGGGACGACGCGATCCTGGTGCGGCTGGAGCGCATCCGCATGACGCTTGGCTGCGGCGAGGGCGAGGCGGTCGATCTCGAGGGCGACGCGGACGACAAGCTGTTCAAGCTGACCAAGGCGCCGCGCCCCATCCGCGACTCCATGCAAGCAGACGCCGAGAAGCCGCTGCAATGATTCGCGCTTTGGCGTGAGGCCTTATCAGCCCTGGCGCTCAAGGACCGCGACGAAGAAGCCGTCGGTGCCGTGGCTCAACGGCGTCATCAGCAGCGTCTCGGTCGAGCCGTCGGCGGACGGCAGAGGCGGGCTCCCCGGCAATGCCTTCTCCCAGAGCTCCGGCCACGGGATCAGCTTGAACTCAGGATGGCGGGCAAGAAAGGCGTCCACCTGGTCGCGGTTCTCCGTAGGCAGCACCGAGCAGGTGATAAAGCTGAGCCGGCCCCCCGGCTTGACCAGCGCCGCCCCTTCATCGAGTACCGCGCGCTGCTCTTCCACACGCGCCTCGAGCATCTGCGGCGAGAGCCGCCATTTGGCGTCGGGGCGACGGCGCCACACGCCCGAGCCCGTGCAGGGCGCATCGATGAGGACGAGGTCCATCCGGCCGTCGA
Source organism: Methyloceanibacter sp. (assembly GCA_022865725.1). Taxonomy (GTDB): domain Bacteria; phylum Pseudomonadota; class Alphaproteobacteria; order Rhizobiales; family Methyloligellaceae; genus Methyloceanibacter. Next base: position 12,610 of record JALHTP010000234.1, read on the forward strand.
GCTTCGCAAGCGCGTCCCGGTCGCCGGCCGGGAGCACCTGGACGTTCCGCACCCCTGCCCGCTTCAGCCGCTCGAAGATGGGCCGGAGCCGCATGCGGTCGGAATCATAGGCATAGAGCTGCCCGGTATTCTCCATCGCCGCGGCGAGCGCCAAAGTCTTGCCGCCGGCTCCGGCGCAAAGATCCATGACCTGCTGGCGGGGTTTGGCGCCCGACAGGAGCGTCGCCACTTGCGAGCCCTCGTCCTGCACCTCGTACCAGCCTTTGCCGTGGCCAGGCTCGGCCTCGACATGCGGGCTCCTTCCGGGTCCCGGCGCATGCTGGATGCGGACGCCGACTGGCGAATGCGGCGTAGGCTCAGCCTCCAAGCGGCGCAGCGCCTTCAGCACCTTGTCGCGATCGGCCTTGAGCGTGTTCGCCCTGAGATCGACGGGAGCGCGGCGCGCCATCGCCGCCCCCTCCTCGGCCGCCCGGTCGCCGAAGGCCCGCTCGAATTCGGGACCGAGCCATTCAGGATAATCGCCCCGCACATAAGCGGGCACTTCAGGGGCAAGCTCTGCCTTGAGCCCGGCAAGCTTGGCCTCGGACAAAGGCTCGGGCGCATGGCGGCTGCCGTCGGCAAGGGCCGCCACCTGGTCCGGCGTCATGCCCCAGCCCGTGACGAGGGTGCGCAGCACCAGCGCGCGCGGGGTCGCCTGCCCCATGGCGCAAGCCGCCGAGGCCCGGGTGCGCAAACAGTCGAAGACGAGATTACCGATCGCGGCCCGGTCGCCCGAGCCGGCGAAGCGGTGCGCTACCCCCCAATCCTTCAAGGCCTCGCCCGCCGGCCGCTTGCGCGCCTCGATATCGTCGAGAATTTCGATGGCCGCGCTTGCCCGCGCCGCAAGGATCATCAGGCAGAGGCGAACAGGAGGATGCGGGCGACGACGATCACCCACATCAGCAGCAGCGCGATCGCGCCGACGCCGAATACGCCGCCACGGCGGTCGAGCCGGTTCGAGGTCACATGGATATAGGCGTGCACGAAGCGCGACAGCACGAACATCCAGGAGAGCACATATAGAATGACGTCGAGCGTCTCGGTCATGAGCGCAAGCAGCGTCACCACATAGAACAAGACCGGCAGCTCGAGCTGATTATGGAAGGCGTTGCCGATTTGCAGCACGCGGAGCGGCCAATGCGGTTCGCGCAGAGCGATCTGTTCCGGCTTGACCGCACCGGATCGAAGCGCCCGCGTCCGCAGGAAGCCCATCCAAAATAGAAGCACGAAGGTGAGCGCAACCTGCGCGAACATCGGCATCAGAATAGCCTGGATCGACATGGCGCCCTCCCCGAGCCTCGACCGGCCGCAAAACGACCGATCGGCTGGCCGCCCTTATACTCTGCCTGCGGCTTTATGTAGAGCGAAGGAAAAGACCGGTGCCGGCCCCCCGGCAAGCCGTTCCGGACCGGCCTCCGGGCCGACCGATTGCCATCTGCGCCCGGCAATCATGCCCGGTAATCATGGACGGAAGTTCAATTGACGCCGGCCCAAAAGCCCCTCTACAGCTAGCCCCAAAGGGACAAGTCCCCGAGTTCCCCAAGGAGGTTTTCCATGCGCTTTCGCGCCGCCCACCCCATTCTTGCCCGCGCGGCCCTTGCCGGCACGCTGCTCTTCGCCGGCCTCGCAAGCCAGGCGCAGGCGGAAGAGACCAATCCCTGCTTCACCGGCGACGGCTCCATCAAGGAGGTGCTCGACGCTTGCGCTACCTTCATCGCCTCGGGATCGACCGACAACGATCAGCTGATCAGGGCCCACAGCGTCCGCGCCATGGCTCTCGCGGCCATCGGCAATATCGACGCGACCATCGCCGAGCTGGATGAGGCGGTGAAGATCGACGCCACCAAGCCCAACAGCTACTTCATGCGTGCGGCGGCCTACCAGGCCAAGAAGGACTACGACAAGGCCGTCGCCGATCTCGACGAGGCCATCCGCCTCGATGGAAAGTTCGGCGACTACTTCCTGCTGCGCGGCATGGTTTACCGGGACAAGGGCGATTTCGACCGGGCGCTGGTCGAGTTCAACGAGAAGATCAAGCTCGATCCCAACGCGGCCAGCGGCTATTCCAAGCGCGGCGATGTCTACCGGCAGCGCAAGGAGTACGACCTTTCGGTCGCCGACTACGATCAGGTGATCAAGATCGACGCCGAGGACGCCAAGGGCTATGTCGATCGCGGCTGGATCTTCGTGCTCAAGAACGATCTCGACAAAGCCGAGGCCGACTTCGACAAGGCGCTCGAGCTGCACCAGAACGATGCGTCTGCGCTGGTCGGCCGCGGCGTGGTGAAGAGCCGTAAAGGCAAGCCCACCGACGGCAACGCCGACCTTGCTCTCGCCAAGCAGATCGAGCCCGGCATTTTCGAGGAGATCAAAAAGCTCGGCGTCGAGTAGTCTGATCAGTCCTCGCGCGGGTAGTTCGGGGATTCGCGGGTGATGGTCACGTCGTGGACGTGGCTCTCGCGGAAGCTTGCCGTCGAGATGCGGATGAACTCGGCGCGCTCGTGGAACTCGGCGAGGGTCCGCGCGCCGGTATAGCCCATCGACGCGCGCAAGCCGCCGATCAGCTGGTGCAGCACGCTCCCCGCGGGCCCCTTATAAGGCACCTGCCCTTCGATGCCTTCCGGCACGAGCTTCAGCGCGTCCTTGATCTCCTGCTGGAAATAGCGGTCGGCTGAGCCGCGCGCCATGGCGCCGATCGAGCCCATGCCGCGATAGGCCTTGTAGGAGCGGCCCTGATACAGAAACACCTCGCCCGGGCTCTCGTCGGTGCCGGCCAGCAGCGAGCCGAGCATCACGCAATCGGCGCCCGCCGCGAGCGCCTTGGCGAGATCGCCCGAATATCTGATGCCGCCGTCCGAAATCACCGGGATATCGCTCTTGCGCGCCACCTCGACCGCCTCGAGCAGCGCGGTGAATTGCGGCACGCCGACGCCCGCCACGATGCGGGTGGTGCAGATCGAGCCGGGGCCGATGCCGACTTTGACCGCGTCGGCGCCGGCGTCGATCAGCGCCTTGGTGCCGTCGCCCGTCGCTACGTTGCCGGCGAGCACCTGCACCGCATTCGACTGCCGCTTGATGCGGCCGACCGCGTCGAGCACGAGCTGCGAATGGCCGTGCGCGGTGTCGACCACGATCAGGTCGGCGCCCGCATCGATCAGCCGCTCGGCGCGCGCGAGCCCAGCATCGCCGACGCTGGTCGCCGCCGCCACGCGCAAGCGCCCCTGCTCGTCCTTACAGGCATTGGGATGCAGCCGCGCCTTCTCGATGTCCTTCACCGTGATCAGCCCGATGCAGCGATACTGGTCGTCGACGACGAGGAGCTTCTCGATGCGGTGCGAATGGAGCAGACGCTTCGCCTCTTCCAGCGCGACGCTCTCCGTCACGGTGATGAGGTTCTCCTTGGTCATCAGCTCGGCGACGCGCTGGCTCGGGTTGGTGGCGAAGCGCACGTCGCGATTGGTGAGGATGCCGACGAGCTTCCCCTGCCGCTCGCCGTTTCTGCCCGGCTCGACCACGGGGATGCCGGAGATCTGATAATCGGCCATCAGCTTGAGCGCGTCGGCGAGGCAGGCTTCCGGGTTGATGGTCACCGGGTTCACCACCATCCCGGACTCGAACTTCTTCACCTGGGCGACCTGGGCGGCCTGCGCCTCGGGCTCGAAATTGCGGTGGATCACGCCGATGCCGCCGGCTTGCGCCATGGCGATGGCGAGCTTGGCCTCGGTGACCGTATCCATGGCCGAGGAGATGATTGGGATATGCAGGGAGATCGAGCGCGTGACGCGGGACGAGACATCGACCTCGTTCGGCAGCACGTTCGAGGCGGCAGGCCTTATGAGAACGTCGTCGAAGGTGAGCGCAATGGCGCTATCGGCAAATTGCTTCTTGTTATCAGGGGTCTGCCCTTCGGGCATCGGCCAACCTCTCGCTCGTGGGCGGCCCCAACGTTTGCGTTGCAGCACGGGGGCACCGGTTGGCGGCCTCCTTTAGCAGTTTGCTGCGGGTTTGGGAAGGTATCCCTCTCGGCGCTTCATCGTGTCTTGGGCTTCTTCGCCGCCGCAGGGCCACGGGCGAACAGCCAGCCGAACAGATAAGCGGCGGCGAGCGCGCCAAGCAGCTGGGCAAGGATGAAGCCCGGAACGTCGCCAGGGGCAATGCCTGCAAAGGTGTCGCTCAGGCTGCGCGCGATGGTCACGGCCGGATTGGCGAAGGAGGTCGAGGCGGTGAACCAATAGGCGGAGGTAATGTAGAGGCCGACCGCCATTGCCACCGCATCGGGCTTGAAGCGAATGCAGCCGAGGATCGTCGCGATCAGGCCGAACGTGGCGATGAACTCTCCCGCCCATTGTCCGACCCCCGTCCGCGCCGTCGAGCCGATCTGGATGAGATCGAGGCCGAACATCAGATGCGCGAGCACCGCGCCCAGGCAGCCGCCGACGATCTGCACCACGATATAGGCGGCGGTCGTGCGGAGATCGAGCGCGCCGCGCAATGCCATCACCAGGCTCACCGCCGGATTGAAATGTGCGCCGGAGATGGGCGCGAAGATGGTGATGATGACGAACAGCACGGCGCCGGTCGCAAGCGTGTTGCAGAGCAGCGCGATGGCCTGATTACCGCCGGCGAGATTCTCCGCCATGATGCCGGAGCCGACCACGGCCATCACGAGAATCAGCGTGCCGAGCGCCTCGGCCGCCAGCCGCCGCGTCAGATCGAAGTTCATGCCGCTCCCCCCAACCCTTTGTCATTGCCCGGCTCGACCGGGCAATCCAGTAACCATGGCGCTCACAGATTGATCGAGATCTGTAGTTACTAGATTCCCGCTTTCGTGGGAATGACAGCCGAACTCATGGATACGCTTCGGATCGCCCCTTGCTAGCAACAGCCGCCGCCCCCGGATTTCGCAGGCGCCGACGCCGTGGCGAAGGGGATCGACGTGCCGCAGCCGGGGAAGATCCCGTAATGCGTCGCGAAGTCGCCGACGAATTCGAAATGCGGGCGAAAGCGCGTGTCGGCCAGCATGCGCCAAGTATTGCCGCAGACCGGAAACACCTTGCCGCGCTCGATCAGATGATGCCCGTCAAGCTCGAACGCGTCAGGCTGGTCGGCGATCGTGCCCTTGTAGATCACCGCCTGGCCGTAATCCTCGCACGCCGTCTCGAGCCCATCGAGCTTGAACAGCCGGTAGGTCGCCGAGAAGAATTTCGCCTGACCGAGCTTCGCCCGCATCGCCTCGTTCTCGATGTCGATGGGCCGGCTCGTCACCAGCCTTGGATCGAGGAAGCCCGCCTGTTTCGCCATCGGAAGAAAGTCGTTCCAGTACAGCGCGCCGCCCAGGCACTCGCCATAGAGCACGGGATCGGCCCGCACGCTGTCGGAGAGGCGCCGGTCGCAATAGACATCGGCGAAATACAGCTCGCCGCCCGGCTTGAGCAGATCGAAGGCGCCGCGCAACACCGCCAGCTTGTCGACGCAGAGATTGATCACGCAGTTCGACACCACCACATCGAAGCTGGCGGGCGCGAGGCCTAGCTCGTCGAGCTTCTCAAGATAGCCCTTGAGGAATCTGACATTGGGCCGCGCATAGGCGAATTGCCGCCGGTGCCAGTCGATGTGCGACTCGGCGGTGCGAAGCTGCTCGTCGGTCATGTCGACGCCGACGACCTCACCTTCTTGTCCCACTAGTTGAGCGATAAGATAGGCGTCGCGGCCCGAGCCGGAGCCGAGATCGAGCACCCGGCAGCCCGACAGCGCCGAAGGGATCGCGATGCCGCAGCCATAATATTTGGCGCGCACCTCCTCATGCACGTTGGCGAGCAGCGCCTCCAGATGGGCAGGCACGGAGCCGCCGTCGCAGCAGGCCGAGGTCTTCAGATCCTTGGAGCTTTTCAGGACCTTGCCGTAATAGTCCTTCACCACTTCGAGATTCATGACGCTGCTCCATGAGGCGGAAGCCGAGGCGGCAACCTAGCATTGCTCCTTGTTGATGGGGTAGGAACAAAGCCGTGAGGGATCGTCGCGAGCGCGCGATTGCATTGGTGGCAAAAATTTCCGCTCGATTTGCGAGCTTCGCGCAATAGCCCCCATCAAGCGGGCGGCGCTGCGCTTTATCGCGGTTCCACGGCCGAGGTCCAATAGCGACCGGCTATGATGGTGGTCATCAATCGGCATTTCAGTCTCGAGTCCAATCGGGCTCTGTAGAGGGAGCTGCCAAGAGGCAGCCAACACCCCAGCCCAATAATTCAAGCCGAAAGGAACTCCCCATGTGGAAATCACTGATTTTGCCGCTACTCGGAGTCGTTGCGCCAATCGGGTCGGCGCAAGGCGTCGATGAGATCAATGTATCGAAAGGCGGAACCCTGGCCGGGCCAGGCCTCGCCGTTCATGGCTACGATGTCGTGGCCTTTTTCACCGAAGGAAAGCCCGCGTTCGGCTCGGACGCGCACGCCCTGGCCCACGGGGGCGGAACCTACCGCTTCGCCAGCCGGGCGAACCTCGATGCGTTCAAGGCCAACCCCGCCAAATACGAGCCGGCCTATGGCGGCTTCTGCGCCTATGGCACGGCGCTCGGCAAGAAGTTCGACGGCGACCCGCGCTTTTGGAAGATCGTCGACGGCAGGCTCTATCTCAATCTCAACGGCGACATCCAGGCCGAATGGTCCAAGGACATCGCCGGCAATATCGCTAAGGCCGACAAGAATTGGGGCCGCGTCCGCGGCGTCGCCGTCGCAAAGCTCTAACCGTGGCTGCAAGCAATCGCCGGCTTCGGACCGACCGCCCGAAGCCAGCCACGCATCAGGACCAAATCGTCATGGCATCGTCCTCGGACATCGCATTCTCCCCTGCCGTCAAATCCGTGCAGGAACGGCGCGGCTCGCGTACGGCCTATGCCCGCATGGAAAAGAAGGGCGGCTTCGCCACGACCATCGAGCCCGGCCTCGCCGGCTTCATCGCGGAAGCTCGATCGTTCTACCTGGCGACCGCCAGCAAGGATGGCCAGCCTTATGTCCAGCATCGCGGCGGGCCCCCCGGTTTCTTGCGCGTTCTCGACGAGAAGACGCTCGCCTTTGCCGATTTCGGCGGCAACCGGCAATACATCACCACCGGCAATCTCGCCGAGAATGCCCGCGCCATGATCTTCCTCATGGATTATCAGAACCGCCGGCGGGTGAAGATCTGGGGCACCGCCCGCGTGGTCGAGCATGACGCCGAGCTCAATGCCCGCCTGTTCCCTGAAGGCTACAAGGCCCGCGCGGAAGCCGTGATCCTGTTCACCATCGAGGCATGGGATGCCAATTGCCCGCAGCACATCCGGCAAATGCTGTTCGCCGAGGACGTTGCCCGCGTCGTTGACGAGTTGAAAGATCGCGTCATCCAGCTCGAAGCCGAGAATGCGCGCTTGCGCGGCGCTCTTTCGGACTCGAAACTCCATTCTTCTGAAGGACAGGGACAATGAGCACCCATCGCGCTTTTCCCAAGACGCCGGGCTTTCGCCTCGGCATCTATGTGTTCAAGGACGCCGAGATCGTGGACTTTGCCGCGCCCTACGGCGTGTTCTCCGTCGCGCGGCGTTTCGATCCCGAGCTCGACGCCTTTCTCATCGCCGACGCGATGCACCAAGTGCAAGCGCAAGCCGGCTTCACCGTCGTCCCGAATTACAGCTTTCTCGATCAGCCGGACATGGACGCCTTCCTCATCCCCGGCGGGTTCGGGACACGGCAAGAGACGCATAATGGGCGGCTGCACGACTTCATCCGCGCGTTGCCTGAGAAGACGCTGCTGACATCCGTCTGCACCGGTTCCTGGATCTACGGCGCCATGGGCTTGCTCGACGGCAAGCCCGCCACCAACCGCAAGGAGCCCGACCGGCTCGAAGCCTCCAATTTCGGCAAGGTCCCCATCGACCGGCTGGCGGAGATCGCGCCTTCCTGCCGCATCTCCCGCGCTCGCGTGGTGGATGCCGGGCGCATCGTCACCGCCGGCGGCATCGCCTCGGGCATGGAGATGGGCTTTCATTTGCTCCGCCGCGCGGGCTACGACGAGAACTTCATCGCCGACGTCGCCCGCGTGATGGAATATGCCGGCGCCTATGGCCTCTACCGCGACGACATCGAATATTCGGCGTGACGGCGCGTGCGCCGCTAGCTCTCACCCGGCGCGCCGCGGAAGCCGGTGGCGAGCACATACATTTCGGCGGAGTCCGCGCGTGAGGCTTTCGGCTTCACATGGCGCACCTTGGCGAACGAGCGGTTGAGCCGCGCCACGAGCTCCTGGCTCGCGCCGCCTTGCAGCACCTTGGCGAGAAAGACGCCGCCGGGCGCCAGGATGCTTTCGGCGAGATCGAGCGCCGCCTCGGCGAGACCCATGATGCGCAGATGGTCGGTCGGTCGATGCCCCGTCGCCGGCGCGTGCATGTCCGACAGCACGATATCGGCGTTCATGCCGTCCAAGGCCGCGCGGATCAACTCGGCCGTCTCCGGCTCGGTCATGTCGAGCGTGAGATGGGTGACGCCCGAGACCGGCTCAAACTCGGCGAGATCGAGGGCGATCACGCGGCCCTTGCCGGCCATCAGTTGCACCCGCTGCGCGGCGATCTGGCTCCAGCCGCCGGGTGCTGCACCCAGATCGACCACGATCATGCCCGGCTTCAGCAGGCGATATTTGTCGTCGATCTCGGCGAGCTTGAAGGCGGCGCGGCTGCGATAGCCCCTGCGCTTCGCCTCGTCCACATAAGGATCGTTGAGCTGGCGCTGGAGCCAGCGGGTCGAAGCGATCTTCCGCCCCTTGGCGGTGCGGACCCTGACCGCAAGCTTCCTTGTGCCGCCAGAGCCCTCCGCGCCACGCCCTTTGGTCGACCTTACCATATGTTAATCACCCTATCCGGCGGCTGCCCTTGACGCTCCCGCCCGCTTCGCCCCATCTGCGCCTTGGCGCCCCTCTAACACCTGCCACATGCCCCGCTATTTCGTCACGCTCATCGTCGCCGTCGCCCTCTTCATGGAGACGATGGATTCGACCGTGATCGCGACGTCGCTGCCGGCCATCGCCGCCGATCTGCACGAGGACCCGATCGCGCTCAAGCTTGCGCTCACCTCGTATCTCTTGTCGCTTGCCGTGTTTATTCCGTTAAGCGGCTGGATGGCCGACCGCTTCGGCGCCCGCACCGTGTTCCGCGCGGCCATCGTCGTGTTCACGCTCGGCTCGGCGGCGTGCGGCTTCGCCCAGGGGCTCCCCGACTTTATCCTGTTCCGCATCATCCAGGGCATGGGCGGCGCCATGATGGTGCCGGTCGGGCGGCTGGTCATTTTGCGGACGGTGCCGAAATCCGAGCTCATCTCGGCGCTCGCCTGGCTCACCATTCCGGCGCTGATGGGGCCGGTGATCGGGCCCCCGCTCGGCGGCTTCATCACCACCTTCATCTCCTGGCGCTGGATCTTCTGGATCAACATCCCCGTCGGGCTCATCGGCGTGGTCCTCGCCACTCTCTATGTGGCCGACATTCGCGAAGAAGGTCTGCCGCCGCTCGACATCAAAGGCTTCATTCTCTCCGGCATCGGGCTTGCCGGGCTTGCCTTCGGCGTCACCACCATCGGCCAGGGACTGTTCCCGCCTTCGGTCGTGGTCGGGTTGCTGGTGGCGGGCGCCGTCGGCTGTTGGCTCTATGTCCGCCACGCGCGTACCGCGCCAGCGCCGCTGCTCGATCTCACTTTGCTCAAGGTCGACACGTTCTTTGCCAGCGTGGTGGGCGGCTTTTTCTACCGCATCGGCGTGGGCGCCCTTCCCTTTCTCTTGCCGCTGATGTTGCAGCTCGGCTTCGGCCTGAACGCTCTGCAATCGGGGCTTCTGACCTTTGCCAGCGCCGCCGGAGCCGTCGCCATGAAGACCACGGCGGCGCCGATCCTGCGCCGCTTCGGCTTCAAGCGCGTGCTGGTGACCAACGCCGTGGTGAGCAGTCTCTTTCTCGCTGCCATCGCGCTGTTCACCGCCGGCACGCCGCACGCCGTCGTGCTCAGCCTGCTGTTGGTCGGCGGCTTCCTGAAGTCGCTCGAGTTCACATCCATCAACTCGATCGCCTATGCCGATATCGACATCAAAGCCATGAGCCGGGCGACGAGCTTCGCCAGCGTGGCGCAGCAGCTATCGCTCTCGTCCGGGGTAGCGCTGGGCGCCCTCGTGCTCGAGGTCCAGCGCATGGGACGTCCCGATGCGGCCGTCGTGGCGAGCGATTTCCCGTTGGCCTTCATTTTGGTGGCGGCAATCGCGGCGAGTTCAGCCTTCGTCTTCGCGCGGCTGCCCAAGGATGCCGGCGCCAACCTCTCGGCTAGGGCCCGCCCGGTCGGCGCCGAGCAGGAATCGGCCTCCGCCTCGCAGATATAGAGCATGATCCGGAAAAGTGGGAACCGGTTTTCCGATAAGATCATGCGCAAATAAGACCTAGCGTCTTTCAGCGCCGTCTTTGCGCCCCGGCGCCCTGCCTTCCGCCAGTGCCCTGCCGGATGGAGCGGCGGTCGTGGCCGTCCTCCGCCATCAGCGTGGTGAGAATGCCTTCGCGCAAGCCCCGGTCGGCCACGCGCAGGCGCTCGCAGGGCCAGATCCTGAGCAGGGCCTCCAGGATGGCGCAGCCCGCCAGCACGAGATCGGCGCGCTCATGCCCGATGCAAGGCTGCGCCACGCGCTCGGCGTAGGACATGGCGATCAGGTCGCCGGAAACGCTGCGCACGTCGCGGGCCGAAAGCCAGCATCCATCGACGCGCGAGCGCTCATAGACCGGGAGCTTGAGATGAATGCCGGAGATCGTGGTGACCGTGCCCGAAGTGCCGAGGAAGTGGGCGCGCTTGCCGGCCACCCTGTCGCCGAAGCGATGCTTCTTCTCGAAGCCTTCGATGCTCGCCATCACGTCGCTCACCATCGCCTCGTAATTTTGCGGGGTGACGTCGCGGCCGCCATGGCGCTCGGCGAGATTGACCACGCCGATCGGCAAGGAGGTCCAGGCGGCGATGCAGCTCTGCACGTCGAGACGGTCGTTGAGCGTGCGCCGCCAAGGGCGATCGAGCCGAGCGAGGTCGAGCCAGATCAGCTCCGAGCTGCCGCCGCCAATGTCGAACACCAGCGCCCAGTCGCAATTGCGGTCGATCAGCGAGGCGCAGCCCGACACCGCGAGCTTGGCCTCGGTCTCCTGCGTCACGATCTCGATATTGAGCCCGGTCTGGCGCTGCACGGCATCGATGAACTCGCCGCTATTGGCGGCGATGCGGCAGGCCTCGGTCGCGATCAGCCGCGAGCGCGTCACCGCGCGCCGGCTCATCTTCTCGGCGCAGATCTTGAGCGCTTCGAGCGTGCGGTTCATGGCGGCTGGCGAGAGCCGGCCCGAGCTCACCACGCCTTCGCCGAGACGGATGATGCGCGAGAACGCGTCGATGACGAGAAAGCCACGACGTGAGGGCTTGGCGACGAGGAGCCGGCAATTATTGGTGCCGAGATCGAGAGCGCCATAGATGGAAGGCGCAGGCGCCCGCGCTGACGCGCCCGTGTCATCGTTGCCCTCGGCTGCCGCCGGGAGGCCATTGGCCGGCGCATTCGAGCGCGCGCGGGC
>JALHTP010000001.1 GCA_022865725.1 Methyloceanibacter sp.
ACCGAAGACGGAAGCCCGCCAAACCGCGAGCGCCTGGCGGCTGCCCGCCACGTCATGCACCCGCAAAATCTGGGCCCCTTGCGCCGCGGCGGCTATTCCCGCGGCTTGGGACCCCGGCTCGCGGAAGCCAGGCTCTTTGCCGCCCGAGACCCCTTGGATGAAGCGTTTGCGCGAGGCGCCGATGAGGAGCGGCACGCCGAGTCCGTGGAACAGGGAGGTGTGGGACAGGAGCGCGAGATTATGGGCGAGCGTCTTGCCGAAGCCGAGACCTGGGTCGGCAGCCATGCGGGAACGGTCGATGCCTGCCGCGACCGCCACTTCGATGCGCGCTTCGAGGTAGTCGTAGACTTCGAGCACCACATCCGCGTAGCGCGGATCGTCCTGCATCGTCTTGGGCGCGCCTTGCGCATGCATCAGGACCAGGCTGAACCCCATCTCGGCCGCCACCGCGAGGCTCTTCGGATCGTAAGTGAGCGCCGACACGTCGTTGAGGATCCTGGCGCCAGCGGATGCGGCGGCGCGCGCCACGGACGCTTTGCGCGTATCGACCGAAATGACGGCGCGGAGCCCTGCGAGGCCCTCGATGACGGGCACCACGCGAAGAAGCTCCTCCCCCTCCTCCACGCTGTCGGACCCCGGTCTGGTCGACTCGCCGCCGATATCGACAATGCGTGCGCCGACGTTGGCAAGTTCCGCGGCATGAACGATCGCCGGCTCTTTGCTGTCGTAGAGGCCGCCATCGGAGAAGCTATCCGGCGTGACGTTGACGATGCCCATGAGCACGGGACGGTCGAGCGCGATCCCCGCGAAGGGAGGGCGCGGTGCCGTGACGCGCCGAAGCAAGGCAGCAAGATCGGCATCGCCCGAGGCGGCGGGCGCGTGCGCGGTGAATAGCCGCCGTTTGGTGTTGCCGGGCGTGCCTTCGATCAGCTCGGCTTGGGCGAAGGCGATGGGACCACCTGCCAAAGGCAGCGCCAAGCCCTCGGCGATCGCCGCAGCGGCGGCGGCGCCATAGATGAGCCCGATCGGCCGGAGATAGAGCTTCGCACTTGCCATTCGCCCAGCCTTAGCACGAGGCGGCTTGCGATTAGCTTGCCCAAAACCGAAATGCCCGGCGCAAGACCGGGCATCTCATGAAAAAAATGCTGCTGCGAAGCCTCAAGTCTGGGGCTGGGGCTCCATGCCGCCGGTATCCGGCTCAGGCTCCGGCGGCCTCTTGCCACGGCCGGCAGCCGGAACGGCGGAGGCAGACCCTGGCCTGGGCGGGACATCGGCCACGAACTCGCGCACCGGCGGCTTGCCTTTGATCAGGTTCTTGATCTCCTCGCCCGACAGCGTCTCGTATTCGAGCAGCCCCCGCGCAACGGTATGCAGATCGTCGATATTCTCGGAGATGATCTTGCGCGCGGCCTCGAAGCCCTCGTCCACGATGCGGTGGATCTCCTCGTCGACGATGGTCTGCGTCTCGTCGGAGAGGTTCTGCGTCCGCGCGATGGAATGTCCGAGGAACACTTCTTCCTCGTTGTCGCCGTAAGCCAGCGGCCCGAGCTTGTCGGACATGCCGTATTGCGTGACCATGGCGCGCGCAAGCAGCGTCGCCATCTTGATGTCGGAAGAGGCGCCGGAGGTCACCTTCTCGTAGCCGAACACGATCTCCTCGGCAACGCGTCCGCCCATGGCGACGGTGATGTCGGCCTTGAGCTTGGCGCGGGTGTAGGAGAGCATGTCGCGCTCGGGCAGGCGCATGACCATGCCGAGCGCGCGG
>JALHTP010000235.1 GCA_022865725.1 Methyloceanibacter sp.
AACGTTTGAAGACGGACTCGGCCGCGCTTTTCGAGGACTGCTTGGCCTCGAGCGTAGTCTCGACGCGCGCCATCTCCGCACGAAGCGTTTCGATCAGCGCGCGCAGTTCGCCGACGGAAAGTTTGCTGAGATCGGCCCCGACTTCGTGGCCCTTGGCTTTTTTCGGCGGCGGTGCAAGGTCGTCAGTGTCCATGGATGGATTGTAGCATTCCCCTTGCTTGGAAATCGATCACCCAACTAACAACAGACTCCGCGGTTTAACCTGCTCTGACGTGCAGCCTTCCGAGGAACATCAATGCTGCCTAAGACCATGACCGTCATCGAAGCGAAGAGCGCGGGTGGCCCTGAGGTGCTGGTCGCGGGGACGCGGCTGCTGCCCGAGCCGGGTCCGGGCGAGGTGCTGATCGAGGTCGAGGCGGCCGGCATCAACCGTCCCGACGTGCTCCAGCGTCAAGGTCTTTACCCAGCGCCGAAAGGCGCCTCCGATCTGCTCGGCCTCGAGGTCGCAGGCAAGGTCGTGAAGCTCGGTCCGGGCGCAACCCGCTTCCAAGTAGGCGATCTCGTTTGCGCGCTGGTCAATGGCGGGGGCTACGCGGAATACGCCGTGGCGCCCGAAGCCACCACGCTCCCGGTCCCGCCAGGCCTCACCCTCATCGAGGCCGCCGCTTTGCCAGAGACGGTGTTCACCGTCTGGCACAATGTGTTCGAGCGGGCGAACCTCCAGCCGGGCGAATGGCTGCTGGTGCATGGCGGCACGAGCGGCATCGGCACCACCGCGATCCAGATCGCAAGCGCACTCGGCGCCAAGGTCATGGTGACGGTGGGAAGCGCCGAGAAGGCGCGCGCCGCAGAGGCGCTCGGCGCCGTGCGCGCCGTCAACTACGCGCAAGAGGATTTCGTCGAGGCGGTGCGCGTCGAGACCGGCGGCCATGGCGCCAATGTCATTCTCGACATGGTCGGCGGCGACTATGTCGATCGCAATTTGCGCGCCGCCGCGCTTGACGGCCGCATCGTGCAGATCGCCTTCCTCAAGGGCTCCAAGGTCGATGTCGATCTGATGCGGCTGATGCTGCGGCGGCTGACGCTGACCGGATCCACGCTCCGCGCCCAGACCCCGGAGGCCAAGGCGCGCATGGCGAAGGGGGTCGAGGAGCGCATCTGGCCGCTCATCGCTCAAGGCAAGCTGAAGCCGGTGATCGATTCGACCTTTCCGCTCAAGGATGCGGCGGAAGCCCATCGCCGCATCGACGACCCGGGCCATATCGGCAAAATCGTGCTGGTAACAAGGTAATTAGCCCCAATCCAGCAATTGCCTAAACAATTATCACGCCCTATATAGGGTCCATTCCCCTTCCTGTGATTTCGGATTTGCTCTTTCGCCGAAGGGGCGAAAGACGCCCCCGCTACCCCCTTGAGGTTAAGAACGACAATGGACCGCACCCCCCTGATGCCGAAAGCGACCGCCGTTTGGCTGGTCGACAACACCTCGCTCACCTTCGACCAGATCGCCGAGTTTTGCGGCCTGCATGTGCTCGAGGTGAAGGGCATCGCCGACGGCGACGTGGCCCATGGCATCAAGGGCATGGACCCGATCTCGAGCGGTCAGCTCTCGCGCGAGGAGATCGCCAAAGCCGAGCTGACGCCCGCGCATCGGTTGAAGCTCTCCGAGCCGAAGGTCGAGGTGCCCGAGGTGAAGACCAAGCGCGGGCCTCGCTATACGCCCGTGTCGCGGCGCCAGGACCGGCCTAACGCCATTCTTTGGCTGTTGAAGAACCATCCCGAGCTCAAGGATTCGCAGATCATGCGGCTGGTCGGCACCACCAAGCCGACCATCACCGCCATCCGCGAGCGCGCCCATTGGAATTCGCCCAACCTTCAGGCGCAGGACCCGGTGACGCTCGGGCTCTGCTCGCAGACCGATCTCGACGCCGAGGTGAAGAAGGCCGCGGCCAAGCTCGACCGCGACCGGAAAGAGTCGGGTATCGTGGAGCCGCCGAAAGCGGGGACGCTGCTTCCCGCCGAGGAGACGACTGCTCCCGCGCCGCCGCCCGAGCTGGAGCGGCCGATGGCCACCGCGCTCGCGCAAGAGGCGCGCGACCGTCGGGCCGCCCCCGACGAGGATGAGGACACGCCCGACGTCGAGTCCGTGTTCGGCAAGCTGAAAGAGCTGAAGCGCACCGACGTCGCCTCGGACTAGCGCACTTAGGCTTTTTTCTTTGTCATCGCCGGGCTTGACCCGGCGATCCAGTAACACCGCAACCTATGACCTAACGTCCCGCAGTTTACTGGATGCCCGCCTGCGCGGGCATGACAAGAGAGCTAGCAGCCGTCCCCTCCCCAATTTTGACCTCGATCAAAGCCGGGCGGTCGTCTCCGCCCCATCGTTCGCACCTTCGATTCATCTGCGAGGTGCTTCATGGGCTCGATCGACATGTTCTATCTGGGGCTGGTGCTGGCTGCGTTTCTGGGTTTCGCCGCCGCGCTCGCTTATTATTCCCACCGCTAGCCGAGACGCCGGAAGCCGGAAGCGGCAACAGCCGTTCGCGCTGCCGGCGCCTTTGATCTGATTTCTGGGTTTCTGATTGCCGATTGGCTCCCGCCTTGGCTAGGGTGCGACAAGGAAACGCGCTTGGATGGGACGGCCAAGGTGGCCAATCCTTATGACACCGGCCTCGACAAGACACCGGCTAACTTCCAGCCGCTGACCCCGCTGGTGTTTTTGCAGCGCGCGGCGTCCGTCCATCCCGGCCACACCGCCATCATCCACGGCAACACGCGCACCTCCTATGCCGAGTTCTACGCACGGAGCCGCAAGCTGGCCTCGGCGCTCGCCTCCCGCGCACTGGGCGTGGGCGACACCGTCTCGGTGATGCTCGCCAATACCCCTGCCATGCTCGAGGCCCATTACGGCGTGCCCATGACCGGCGCCGTGCTCCATTCCATCAACACCCGGCTCGACGCGCCTTCGGTCGCCTTTATGTTGGACCATGCCAAGACCAAGGTGCTGATCGCCGACACCGAGTTCGGAGCCGTCCTCAAGGAGGCCTTGAAGCAGACCAAGGTGAAGCCGCTGCTGGTCGATTACCGCGACCTGCAATGCGGGGTCGATGGCACCCGCCTCGGCAATCTCGACTACGAGGATTTCATCGCCGACGGCGATCCCGAATTTCCCTGGGCCATGCCGTCGGACGAATGGAACGCGATCTCGCTCAATTATACCAGCGGCACCACCGGCAATCCCAAGGGCGTCGTCTATCATCACCGCGGCGCGGCGCTGATGTGCTACTCGAACGCGGTCGCCACCGGCATGGGCCAGCACCCGGTCTATCTCTGGACGCTGCCGATGTTCCACTGCAACGGCTGGTGCTTTCCCTGGTCGATCAGCCTGCTGGCCGGTACCCATGTCTGCCTCCGCGCGGTGCGCGCCACGCCCATGTATGACGCGATCGCCGAGCACAAGGTGACGCATCTCTCCGGCGCGCCCTTCGTCATGTCGGCGCTGCTCAACGCAACGGAGGACGAGCGGCGCCTGTTCCCGCAGCGGGTCGCCTTCAGCCACGCCGCGGCCCCGCCGCCGGCCGCCGTGCTCGCCAAGATGGACGAATCCGGCTTCGAGCTCACCCATCTCTATGGGCTCACCGAGACCTATGGCCCCGCGACGCTGAATGAATGGCATGCGGCCTGGGACGAGCTTCCCTCCGAGGACCGGCTGCTGAAGCGCATCCGCCAGGGCGTGCGCTATCACGCGCTCGAGGATTTGACGGTGATGGACCCCGAGACCATGGAAAAGGTCCCGGCCGACGGCGAGACGCTCGGCGAAGTCATGTTCCGCGGCAATATCGTGATGAAGGGCTATCTGAACAACGCCCGCGCCACCGAGGAGGCCTTTGCCGGCGGCTGGTTCCATTCCGGCGATCTCGGCGTGATGCATCCCGACGGCTACATCCAGCTCAAGGATCGCTCCAAGGACATCATCATCTCGGGCGGGGAGAACATCTCGTCGATCGAGGTGGAGGACGTGCTCTACAAGCACCCGGCGGTCGCGGCCGCCGCCGTCGTGGCCAAGGCGGACGCGAAATGGGGCGAGACGCCGTGCGCCTTCGTCGAGATCAGGCCCGGCGCCGAAGTGACCGAACAGGAGATCATCGCCTGGTGCCGCGACAAGCTCGCCCGCTACAAATGCCCGCGCCATGTGGTGTTCGTCGAGCTGCCCAAAACCTCGACCGGCAAGATCCAGAAATTCAAGCTGCGCGACCTGGCGAAGGAATTGTGAGGGGGGATCGCGGCGACGGGTGAAATCCGGCTTGCGCGAGGGCCAGCCTTCGCGCCAATCTGGCGCAAGGGGGACGGCCCATACTCATCGAGCAGAACTTCAAGGAGATCGCGGGCTACGTCGCGCTCGCCATCGAGGCCGCCGCGGTCTTTGTCGTTGCCTTCGGCGCGCTTCAGGCGCTTGGCGGCGTCGTCTCGCTGATCGTGAAGCGCGCGGCCGGTGAGATGCAGGGCCGGGAAGTCTGGCTCAGATTCGCCACCTGGATCCTGCTTGCGCTGGAATTTGCGCTCGCCGCCGACATCGTGCGCACCGCCGTGGCGCCCACCTGGGACGACATCACCAAGCTCGCCGTGATCGCGGCCATCCGCACCATGCTCAACTATTTCCTGGCGAAGGATATCGCCGA